>JASLYQ010000005.1 GCA_030739735.1 Alphaproteobacteria bacterium
GTTTTGTCATCTCGTATTCCTCCGTTATCCGGCGGAATACACCTTAGCAACCTGTCCGATTTTCTGGGACCACCTCAAATATCATTCCCAAGATCGAGGCGAGTTTACACTCGCCTGTCATGAGAGCCCCAATCGCACGTTTTTCGTTACTTGTCCGGCACCACGCTACTCCATTATCTCCATGCTTTTCTCGTAGGTGATGAACTGTCGCCTAGCCATACTTTTCTGCACATCGTAGATCGATCCAGCATCGGTCGGGCGCGGCAGGGGAATGCGCGCGGGAACGGGCTCGAGGCGTGCCTCTAGGGACTGTTCGCCGGCGACGATGCGCGAGCGAAAGTCCTCTATATCCTCGTAGCGCAGCGGCGAGCCGAACAGCGGCCAAGCGTCCGCCGCCGTCATCTCAAAGAGCAGAAGACGGCGATCGGCCCCTGAGCGGTTGAGCGCCGAGCCGTGCACGGTCTTGACGTGGTGCAGGCTTATCGAGCCACGCGGGCCCAACATCGCCACCGCCTGCCCGACGTCGAGGTCGGAGGCCGCCATATCAATAGCGCCGCAGAAAACGTCGCCGTTGTGGTGGTCGAAGGCCGAACCTTTGTGGCTCCCGGCCAACGCCATGAGCGGGCCATTGTCCTCCGTCATAGCGTCGAGCATGACGCCAAGGGCGAGAATATCCACATTGGTGTGCGGGTAGAAGGCCCAGTCCTGGTGCCAGTCGACAGGGGCGCCGTAGACCGCGCTCTTGAAATTAAGCTTGCCGCCCTGCAAACGCACGTTCGGACCGAGCAGCTGGGTTACAATATCAACAATCAGTGGGTTCCGCGCTAGGGCATCCACCGCAGCACAATGGTGATGCGGCTGCTTGATGCGGCGCACCCGGGGCGTAGCCGGCGTATGGCTGTCCTCTAGGTCGAAGACCGTGTTGCTGGCGGCGAGTTCACGCGCGCCCTGGAGCAACCCTGAGATCTCGCACTCAATATCAGCCAACACAGCCTCGGGCACCAGGGATTCGACTACCAGAAAACCTTGATCATGATAGGCGGCAATCTCCAGCTCACTGAGTAGCCTCTGTGTCATCGTAACCTCCGGGTAAATTGGCCCCGCATCACAAAATATAAACTGTCACCGAATTTTTCAATTGACTCAGGACACCGTGGCGCGGTGCAGAGCCTCAAGAGTGGCAGCGACAAAGAGTGGGTCATTTATTGCAGCATCGACGGTGTGGAGTTGTCGACTATCGGTTTGTATAACAGTATCGTACAAGGCTTGAAAAAGCGCCGCATCGGCATCGGGGTCGTAGAATGGAGCGCCCTCGACATCGATCGCCGAGAGACCCCTGAGCGGTAGCAAAAACTCCACAGGTCCGTTGCAGGTGTTCAGTTTTTCACCAATCCAACGCCCGATACGCTCGCATTCCTCAGCATTGGTTCGCATCAGCGTCACTTGCGCGTTGTGGCGATGAAGTCGTCGCCCGCGATAGCGTTCCGGAACACTATCCATGCCGAAGAAGTTCACCATGTCTAGGGCGCCACAGGAGCCGACATAGGGCACGCCGCTGCGTGCAATAGCGCCGAGCCTATCCTCGCCGGCGCTGAGTACGCCGCCGAGTAGAAAGTCACAAACTTCGGTCGTCGTGATATCGACGACGCCCACCAAATCACCGCCATCGACTAATTGCTCCAGGCAGCGACCGCCAGTGCCAGTGGCATGAAATACCAAGCAGTCGTAATCGTGTTCCAGAGCCGCGGTGAGCGCATTCACGCAGATGGTTGTGACTCCGAACATGGTCAGGCCGAGCGCCGGCTTGCTGTCCTCGATAGTGGGCGCCGTGTGCGTCATCATGCCGGCTATGGCATGAGCAGCATTTGCCAGAACCCGTCGTGAGACCCGGTTCAGCCCGGCGAGATCAGTCACCGGATGATGCATGAAAAGATCCGATGGCCCGACATAGGCCGAAACATCGCTGGAGGCCAGGGTTGAGACCATGACTTTCGGTATCCCGACCGGCAAAGCCCGCATGGCCGGCGCGATGATACTGGTGCCACCCGAGCCACCGAGGCCGATGATGCCGCCAACATTATCACGCAAGCCTATCAAGTGCCGCAGTGCCATCGCCATGGCTGTGATGGCATCGCCGCGGTCGTCGGAAAATACGGCTAGCGATCCCTCAGGGTGATGGTGGGCGACCTCGACCGCGCTAATATCTGCGCTGGCATCGTCGCTGCGGGTCCCGACATCGACGAGCGTCGTGGCAATTCCTGCAGCTTCGATCAGGTCGCGAACGTAAACCGCTTCCGGCTTCTTAGTATCGAGTGTAGTGACAACATACGCTTGGCCCACGCCTTTGCCGATCGTATCAGTCATGATGCGCGGCCACCGCCGATTAGAGTTGGCAGTCACTGTCGAGAATGACAAAGACCTTTTCGAACGCTGTAGTGGCATGGGGCATGGCGGGTCGGCTCTCCAAGCCTCGCAATAAATATTACAGTGGCGGCAGAGTGACGCCAATTTGCTCGAAAATACCGCGCGGTGCCCCGCCCGGCACAGGATCCGGGCGAATCTCAACCATCATGTTGTCCTTGACCCCGTAGTAAAAGTAGTGCTCGGGAATGGTCACCTCGCGCCCGGTCGCGGGCACCGTGGGAAAACCCGGTAGTACGAGCGCGGCGGTGTGTGTGCCCCCCTGGCGCCATTTCACCCGCCAGACGCTAAGCTCCAGCGTTTCGGGCGGGTCGTTGTCGTAATGCCAATCAGGAAAACCGGCATAGAGCGCGGTGAGAAAGCCGAGGGTCTCCGCTTTGTCCATACTGCGTACTGGGGTCACGAACTTGACATCACTGGACAGGCTCGCCCCTATCCGCGCGATATTATGCGTGCGCAAGCCTTCCATATACTCGGTCAAGGCGCTTGGTATATCAGTCATAGTGGGCGCTCGTCAGCGTGGGGATTCTCTTTCTAGAGCATTTCTCGTCGGCTATAGCGAATAAACGTGGCAAAACCCTGAACGTCAGTCCTCTCTTTCTGCACTCCGGAGACGGAAGCGCAGCCGCTTCCATCCACCACCGTAACTGCTTTTAGCGGCCTTGTTCGCGAATATCGGCTATTTCAGTGACAACCGCTCGGACGCTGGGTTACCCGGTTATACACGGCCTATTGGTCGGTATCGCGATAGAAGTTGCGCCTTGTTCCCTTGCTATATACCTCGCAGTTGCGCTGTGTGGATTGCTGGGGAATCATCGAAATCGCCTAGAAAGTCAGTGCCTTCTGTCGTGCCTGCCGACCCCTCGTGCAAGCGTGTTGAAAGAGCCCGCCACCAAGTTTTGAATAGTGTTCCTATCAATATAAATATAATCGATAGCTCCAACTTGCAGGCTTCAATCGAGAAACTGCGCAACATCCAGGACGATTTTAAAAAAGACCGCCCGACGAAGGCTGAGAGTCATGGCATGAGGTGCCGTTACTTCGCAAAACGGCCGATATTGCCAAAGAGCTGTTGCAGGACCGATAGCTCTTTGCCCGCCGTGGGCGTCTCGCGCGTCACGGGATCGACGATCAGGCCATCTTCGATGGTATAGCGGTTGATCTCGCTCACCACATCCGCTTCGTCGAAACGCACCACCAGCACTTGCTGATCTATGATTTCGGGCTTGAAGAAGGCAAATGTGCGACTTCGCTGGGTGATGTAGTACCAGATGTCATCGTCAAAGGTCGCCATGCTCGAGGGTGAGCCCAGTACCTCCGCCACCTCAAACTTGTCTTGCTCGCCGGTTTGTATCTGCGACACCAACTCCGAGTTCGGCATGAAGCCGTGCGTGTCTAGGCGCGGTTCGCAAGCAATTAGCGCCAGGGCAAGCAACGGTAACAGGCGGAGAGGGGTGCGGAGTTTGTGCATCGTGGCGTTCATGCTATGGCCTCATCGAGCGGCGCGACTGTCTCACCGCGCCGCCGACAAAGTCAACATTTCCGGGTGGACAGCACGACAATGACGGGACTGCTGGGCAGGCTGGCCGCGCGTTGGCGGCACGATCGAGCGCTATCGCGCAAGGTGGACGCACTTTACGGCGCGCTCGTGGCCCAGTCGCGCCGGCCGGAATTCTATGCCAAACTTGGGGTGCCGGATAGCGTCGATGGCCGATTCGATATGATTATGCTGCATTTGAGCCTGCTGCTGCGGCGTCTGCATGGCGAGGACGAGGCCCTTGCGCAGGCGCTGTTGGATATCACGTTTGATGACATGGATCGTAATTTACGCGAGATGGGGGCCGGAGACCTCGGGGTCGGACGCCGGATAAAGATCATGGCACGCGCGTATTTCGGGCGGTTCAGGGCCTATGACACCGCCCTTGAGATGGGCGATGGCGAGGCTTTGGCAGAGGCGTTGGCACGCAACGTGAAACCTGCGGACGGTTTAGCCGCCGCCAGGCACATTGCCGACTACGTGGTGCGGGCCGAGGCATCGCTGGCAGGGCAGACCGTGGCGGCGCTGGCCAGCAGTAAGATCTGTTTTCCGAAGGCACTGACGTCGTGACCGAGCTTTCCAGACCACTCGCCGTTACCGATATCGGCAACGAGCCGATGCTGTTTGAGGTCGTCGCCGATGCCGATGAGCTGACAACTTTGGCTAGGCGTTTCGATTTGTGCACTTTGGAGTCATTGACAGGCCGCCTCGCCGTGAGGCGGACTACGGCACGCGATGGTTCGGGCGACGTAGTCCGGGTTTGCATCGACCTCGACGCCGCCGTAGTTCAGCGCTGTATCGCGACGCTAGAGCCAGTTGCAACGACGCTGAGCGAAACAGGGATGGAGGTCGAGTTCGCGCTCAATGCGGATAGCGGAGAAATAGCGCGTGAGATCGCATTTACGCCTGATGATACCGATCCGCCTGAGCTTTTGACCGGTGACAGCATCGATATCGGCGAACTGCTCGCCCAACACTTGGCGCTTGCTATCAATCCCTATCCGCGCAGCCCAGGCGCCACTCTCGATTTGCAGCAAGATGAAGAAACTGTGACGTCGGAATCACCGTTTTCCGCCCTAGCCCAATTACGCGATGCTAAGGATTGAGGGTACTCCCGCTCCGCATTCATCTTTTAGCAAGTCTTGGGAACGTGGAGTCGGTTTGACCGGCCTCAACCACGCCACATCACCGCTAAGGTCGGCCTGCGATAGGCCAAGGAGCCTTTTCGAATGCGTTGCACATGCTGGGCCGATGGCCACATCGCTCGGCCCGCCGCTCCTATCCCAAAAACCTGCTGGCCCCATCAAACAGGTTCCAATTCACCAAGACATGCTTTAGTAAGCTGCGCTTTGCAGGATTGTTAGAAGCTATAGCCGATGGCCGTACCGAGAAAAAAGGTTACCCGCTCCAAGCGCGACATGCGCCGAGCCCATGATTCCCTCACCAGGACCCAGTCTGGCGAGTGCCCTAATTGCGGCGAACTCAAGCTGCCGCACCATGTTTGCAAGGCGTGCGGGCATTACGGGGAGCGCGAATTGGTAGAGCCCACCGATCCGGTGTAGGCTTTGGCTCTGATTACCGGATTGGCTTAACCCAACAGCGATCGGAGCCGGTGCCATGGCGGCGGCAAGGATCACGATAGCAGTCGACGCGATGGGGGGCGACGAGGCGCCCCGCATGGTGGTTCGTGGCGTGCGCTTGGCGGCCACGCGGCGGCCGAACGTCGACTTCATCCTATTTGGCGACGAGCCGGCCCTGCGGCCACTTGCCAAGCGGTACCGCCGCGTGCTCGGAGAGCGTATCCGCATTGTGCATACCGACGATGTCGTTGGCGCCGAGGACAAACCGTCCGTTGCCTTGCGGCGCGGACGCAGGTCGAGCATGCGCCTGGCTATCGATGCCGTCGGTGCGGGAGAAGCCGATGCCTTGATATCGGCTGGCAATACCGGCGCCCTAATGGCCATGGCGCGGCTATCACTGCGTATGCTGCCCGAGATTGACCGGCCAGCCATTGCCGGAGTCTTTCCTACCCGACGTGGCGAGAGCGTGTTCCTCGATCTCGGCGCAAATATCGAATGCGATGCTGATAACCTGGTCGATTTCGCCGTGATGGGGGCTGTCTTCGCGCATACCGTGCTTGGCCGGGTCGATCCTACTATCGGTTTGCTCAACGTCGGCTACGAAGAACTCAAGGGCCATGATGAACTGCGTGAGGCTGCGGCCCGACTACGCGAGGCGGAGAAACCTCCCTACGTCTACCACGGCTTCGTTGAGGGCGACGATCTTGCCAAGGGCACGACAGATGTCATCGTCACAGACGGTTTCACCGGAAATGTTGCACTCAAGACCGCCGAGGGCGTGAGCCAGCTTTATGGCGACTTCCTCAAGCGGGCTCTGCGCAATTCCTGGCGCGGCCGGCTGGGTTACCTGCTGGCGCGCAGTGCCTTTCATACCCTGCGCGAGAAGGTAGACCCGCGACGCCACAATGGCGCCATGTTCCTCGGCGTCAATGGCACCGTGGTGAAGAGCCATGGCGGCACCGATTCTCTTGGATTCGCCACCGCCATTGAGGTTGCCATCGATATGGTCGCCGGTGACGTCAACGTTCGTATGATGGAGCAGCTGGGCCGCCTGCACGGCAAGCAACAGGTCGATAAGGCTGCTGCTGCATCCTGACGGCGGATTACCGAAAAGCCCGGGCTTCTGCCACTTTTAGCCGCTATTTTTACTTGAGTGATCTTTCGCATCCCATTGATATTGACGGTTTTTCCAGCTTGCGTTAAACTTATACTTCAACTGGGAGGGAAATTGAGATGGCGACCATAACACGGGCCCATCTTAGCGAGGCGGTTTATGAGGAAGTCGGCTTGTCACGCGACGAGTCGGCTAAACTTGTCGCCACCGTGCTAGATAAAATGGCTGAGTGCCTAGCGGGAGGGGATCCGGTGAAGATCTCAACGTTCGGCAGTTTCATGGTGCGCGAGAAGGCGCAACGGGTGGGTCGCAATCCGAAAACAGGTCAGGAAGTGCCTATCTCGCCACGCCGTGTGATCATTTTTCGCCCGTCGCACCTACTCAAACACCATATCAACGATGACCAACATGGCGGGACAATACATGAGCGCTGACAGTGCCGGCGTGGCCACCGAAAACGCGCGCGCAGGCCGCACCCGGAAGTCGGCCAAGGCCTTTCGCACCATTAGCGAGGTCAGCGACATTCTCGACGTGCCGCAGCATGTGCTGCGCTTCTGGGAAACCAAATTCTCGCAAATCCGGCCGATGAAACGGGGAGGCGGGCGACGCTATTACCGGCCCGAGGACATCATCCTGCTGCGGGGCGTGCACGAATTGCTTTACGACGACGGCTACACCATCAAGGGAGTCCAGAAGCTATTGCGCGAAGGCGGCGTCAAGATATTACAGGAACGCGCCGACGGCACGGCGGAGCAGTTCGCGCAGTTTGAATTCCAGGACGATGCGCCGACACCAGCGCCGGCCGTTGAGGACGACAGCCTAGAAGCCGTGCTTGGCGAACTCGAGGACATCTGCCGTCGCCTGCGTAAGGCTCTATGATGCAAACTTGGCACGCAGCTTGCGCGCGTCATCCGGTATCAGTATGTTTGTTCAGCTGACCGGTCGGAGCGTGGCGCAGCCTGGTTAGCGCACTTGTCTGGGGGACAAGGGGTCGGTGGTTCAAATCCACTCGCTCCGACCAATCAGTTTACAATGTATGTTAAGAAGTGTCTGTTGTTCTTGGACAAGGACAGTCTTGGTTATAGGTGACTTATTGGTAGCGATGATACCCATAAGCACCCCGGAATCGGCATCCTCTATTTAGGTGCGGCCAAGCTGATCGCTGTTGCCATACTCCCACCTTCTTTTCTAACATCCCAATTGATGTCGCGTTGCTGGATCGCGTGGCCGACCTCGTGCGCCGCCACCGCTACCACCGAGCAGCCCTCATGGGCGTTGGGTGCAAGGCGCACGGCGCGCGCGTCCGGGTCATAGTGGTGACCCTCTGCCACCGCCTCAACCGCTACCGTTTCGAGACCGAAACGGTCTAGCAAATGCCGCGTCAGCTCAGCCCCAGTGCGTAGAATATCACTGCGCTGCGCCGCGTACAGCGCCAGCGTAGCCCTGACCCAAAGGCTTGGACCCAGCACGATGGCAAGAATCAGCAACAGACCGAGAAGCGCAAGCAGTGGCATGGCGGTGCCCGTGTCGGACGAAAAGCGAGCCTTATGTCTGAATTTTTGATGCCTACCCAGCCTCCATACCGATAGCGTGGCGGTAAAGGTCAAGTAGTGCTTCCTGCTCTTGCCGATCAGCAGTGTCGAGCTTGCGGAGACGCACGACCTGGCGCATGACCTTGATGTCAAAGCCTGCAGCCTTGGCCTCCGCGTATACCTCGCGAATGTCGTCTGCGGTCGCCTTGCGTTCTTCCTCCAGGTGTTCGACACGTTCGATAAGTGAGCGCAGCTGTTCGCCGGCGATGCCGCCTTGATTGGCCATATCGAGTTTCCTTCCTTCGCATATACGCGGTTGCTTTCGGGGAGGGAGGCGCGCGATCATAGGGGCTCGCAGGGTTACCTGCGAGGCTCTTATCACTGCATGGGGGATGCTGGATGCGCCGGTTAGCGATGATCCTGGCTCTGGCCTTTTTGCTCCCAGTTGACGGTGACAGTCGGGCCCAACCCGAAGGGCAATGGATTGCCGGAAAGCTTCTAGTAGCGGCGCCATCCATGCCCGATCCTCGCTTTCGGCAGACCGTTATCTTTGTCTGCGAGCATGACCAGCATGGGGCTTTCGGTCTGATCCTGAACAGGCCCCTAGGCGAATTACCGGGGCGCAAGGTGGCAGATCAGTTCGCTTTGGGTGTCGAAGGTAGCGATACGCCGATTGCCTTGCATTGGGGCGGCCCAATCGAGCCCAGGCGCGGCTTCGTTCTTCATTCGGACGACTATGTTAACGACGACACAGGCAGGGTGAAGCCGGGTTTCGCCTACAGCGTTGATCTCGAGTTACTCAGGGCGCTGGTCACGGATCAGGGTCCGGAGAGCGCGATACTCGTTCTCGGGTATGCTGGTTGGAGCCCGCGCCAGCTTTTCAGCGAACTGGCCCGCGATGACTGGCTAGTGCTGCCAGCGGAATCGGATTTTGTTTTCCATGGTGAGCGCGACAGCATGTGGCAGACCGCGATCGACAGCTTCGGCGTGGAACTTTAGTTCGACTTCGGCACGTCAAAACCGTGCACCTCGGCTAAGCTTTTGCCAGCCTCAATGTCTGCAATCCAGCTTGCTTCAGCGTCGCGTTTAGCGATGGCCTTGGTGACGACCTCGTCGACTTGAGCCAAGGGGATCACGACGATGCCATCGTCGTCGCCTACGATGACGTCGCCAGGATAGACTAACGGGCCGCCGAGATTGACCGGACCATCGATGGCGCCCCGCGGATCGGCACCGGCGCCATGTGGCGTGGCGCCGCGGCAAAAGATAGGAAAGGGCATGGCGCGCAATTCGCCGATATCGCGCACCAGACCGTCAATGACCAGGCCGGCCAGTCGCTGACGCACGGCGTCGCGGGCCATGATACCCCCGAGGCTGGCGAAGCTATCGCCACCCCCACCGATGACCAGCACCTCGCCGGGTCTGGCTAAAGTTATGGTGCCGATCGCAGGCAAAACCGATCCTGGACAAAATGCGGTGCGGGCCTGCCCCACCAGACGCTCCCTTGAGGACAACGGCGTGAACGCGGCGGCTGCCGTCGCCTTGCCGCCGAGCGCGTCGGATAGGAGGGTGGTATCCAAGCCTGCCAGCGCGGCACGGGCGGTTGGGGACAGAGGTGGGAAGTCGATGGCATGGCGGACGATGGTCATGTTTGCTCCTTCGGATCTAGTTTCACTCGCTACCTACCACTGCTGATATCAATCTGGTATCCCGAAGGTGCGAAGCGGCGAGAAGGGCGGCGGGATGAGTAAAGCGGATCAGGATGCAGGGCTAATACCGGTGCGCAATGCGCATAGATTCAACGAGGACGCGTTAGCCTCCTATCTGCGTGGCGCGCTAGACGGCGCTACCAAACCGCTTACCGTGAGCCAGTTTCACGGTGGCCAGTCCAATCCGACTTTCGTGTTAAGCTTCGGAAACGACGACTATGTATTGCGTAAAAAGCCGCCGGGCAAACTGCTGCCATCTGCCCATGCCGTGGAGCGTGAATACCGAGTGCAGAAGGCACTCGCCGATACCGGCCTGCCACTTCCCGAGATGTATCTGTTGTGCGAGGAAGACGCCGTAATCGGCACGCCGTTCTATATCATGGAGCGCAAACGCGGGCGCGTCTATCACACGGTCATGCCCGAAGATATGACGCCAGCAGAGCGTCGTGCCGTATACAATGACATGAGCCGCTGCCTTGCCATTTTGCATTCGGTCGATCCGAATACGGTAGGGCTGTCGGATTTTGGCAAGCCCGGTAGCTATTTTGTGCGCCAGTTTAGCCGCTGGACTAAGCAATACCGGGCTTCGTCGCAGCGCGATATCCCCGCTATGGATAGACTCATTAATTGGCTGCCGGAGCACCTCCCCGAGGATGACGAAAGCGGTGTCGTGCACGGGGACTATCGTTTTGGCAACCTGATGATCCACGCCGAAAGGGCGGAAGTCATCGCCGTATTCGATTGGGAGCTTTCGACCCTTGGCCACCCGCTAGCGGATTTTGGTTACAACCTCCAACCCTATTACAGTCCCCATGAAGGACATCAGGGGTTGGAGGGCGCTGACTTGGCGAAACTCGGCATTCCCGATCGCGATGCTTATGTCGAAGCCTATTGCCACCACACCGGATGCGAAGTCTTCGATCCCACTTTTTATGTGGCGTTCTCGCTATTCCGTAGCGCCGCGATTGTGGACGGCGTTTATACCCGCGGCCTGGCCGGCAATGCCAGCAGCGCCGATGCGGTTCAATACGGCGCGCTTACAGAACTCTACGCCGAGCGAGCATGGGCCTTAATCGAAGAGTAGACCGTAGACGACCCGCGGTCTCTTTTCCTGGGTCTACGACTGGTTCACAGAAGGCTTCAACAGCGTCGACCGTAAAGAACCGAGACACTGTCCCACTCGCTCGGCTAGGACCCTTTCTCAGTCCGGCAATTTCCTGTAAGCAATCCCGGCTCAGGCCCAGGGAGGAAGCGTCATGCCATCCGTTCGCAATTTGACCACCGATACGCCATGGCAGGAGATCCGCACGACGAAGGCGGACTGGCACAAGGCCGATGCAAAGATGCTCGGGCACATGTTGCACCACCTGCACCTGGTGCGCGCCTTTGAGGAGACGGTGCTGGAACTAGTCGGCGAGAACCTGGTGCACGGACCGGCGCATTCGTCGATCGGGCAGGAGGGGTCGGCCGTGGGCTGTCTCTCGGCGCTACGCTCGTCCGATCAGATCAATGGCACTCACCGCGCACACCACCACTTTCTCGCCAAGGCGCTGCCACATGTGCTGCCCGATAGCTTCGATCCCCTACGCGACAATATGCCAACGCCCATGCAGGACGTCATACAGCGTACGCTGGCCGAGATCATGGGGCTGGAGCAGGGCTATTGCCACGGCCGCGGCGGCTCGATGCATCTACGCTGGAAGGAAGCGGGCGTGGTCGGCACCAACGCCATCGTCGGTGGCGGCGTACCCATCGCCACTGGCGTCGCCTATTCGCGCAAGATGGCGGGCGAGGGCGATGTTGTCGTCAGCTTCTTCGGCGACGGAGCACTGCACCAGGGGGCCGTCGCCGAATCCTTCAATCTCGCAGCGCTCTGGGATTTGCCGATCCTGTTCTTCATCGATAACAATCAGATCGCCGTCTCCACCAATCCCGAGCAGGCTACACGGGAGACGCGGCTGTCCTCGCGCGGACTCGCCTACGGCATTCCCTCTTACACTTGCGACGGCATGAACCCGCTGGCAGTGCGTCTCGCCACCGACAAGGCCCTGAAAGAGTTGCGGGCGGGCAGGGGGCCGATTATCCTCGAAGCTCACTCCTACCGCTATTTCCACCAGAACGGGCCGCTCCCTGGCAGCGCCTTCGGGTATCGGAGCAAGGAAGACGAGGCCGCCTGGCGCGCCCGCGACCCGCTCAATCGCATAGCTAAAGAGATGATCGCCCTCGGCCATCTTGACAAAAAGCAAGTCGCGGCGGTGCGTGCCAAGGCCCAGGAGTCCATGGAGCGCGCTGCCGCAGCATTAACCGAGCCAGACGGGAACCAGCGGAGCGTTCGCCCTGCGCTCTGGCCCAACCCCAAGTTCGTCGATCACGGTGTGCGCGGCAACCTTTCCGAGTTGGATGGCAAGCGCTACGAAGAGATCGAAACCTTTGCGGGCGAGCTCGAAGAACGGAAGTTCATCGATCTCGTGGCCGGCGTCATGGGTCGGCGCATGGAAGAGGACGAGCGCATCTTCGTGCTTGGTGAGGACGTCAGCCGCCTGCGCGGCGGCACTAACGGTGCCACCCGTGGCCTACCGGAGCGATTCCCTGATCGCGTCGTCAGTACGCCGATTACGGAGAACGGCTTTTGCGGTGTTGCCGGCGGTGTCGCCGCCGATGGCAAGTTCCGTCCCGTCATTGAGCTGATGTACGCCGATTTCTGTTACGTCGCCGCTGACCAACTCTTCAACCAGATCGGCAAGATGCGCCACATGTTCGGCGGCGATATGCCGGTACCGGTAGTTGCTCGCGGCAAGGTCGCAGCGAAATCGGGCTACGGCTCGCAGCACTCCATGGACCCGGCTGGGCTCTACGCCCAGTTCCCCGGCTGGCGCATCGTCGCGCCATCGACGCCCTTCGATTATGTCGGGTTGATGAACAGTGCGCTGACCTGCGAGGACCCAGTGCTAGTGATCGAGCATCTCGACCTCTACACCGCCAAGGGTCTGGCTCCGAAAGATGACCTCGACTATTACATCCCGCTCGGCAAAGCCAAGGTGATGCGCGACGGCAATGACTTCACCGTGCTCGCTGCGCTCGCCATGGTACAGCCCTGTATCGACATTGCGGTCGAGATGGGGGTCTCAGCCGAGATCATCGACCTGCGCAGCCTGGACCGCGCCGGCATCGACTGGGAGACCATCGGCGCCAGCCTCGCCAAGACCGGCGCCGTGATCATCGTCGAGCAGGGCGCCCAAGGCACCTCGTACGGGGGGGGTATAGCCGACGAACTGCAGCGCCGCTTCTTCGACCTGCTCGACCAGCCAGTTAAACGCGTCACGGGCGGCGAGGCAGCCCCCACCATCTCCAAGGTGCTGGATCTTGCGGCGAATGCCAGCGACGACGACGTGCGTCGTGGCTACGCCGACGTGATGCGGGACGCTGGCCTGGGGCAAGTAGCGGAGTAGGGCCGGCCCGGCGCAGGCGGACTGCATCATTGTCGGCGCCGGCTCGGCCGGCGCGGCCCTGGCCCATTAATCTCTCTGAAGACCCTAGCGCCATCGTCTTGCTCTTCGAGTCAGGTAAGCCTGACCACCCCTCAGTGCTCCGGTAAGCCCAACTTGTCCATGACCAGATCTATGCAATGATAACGACACGAAAGGTTTAGAAATTTTCCTCGAAAGCCCTTCATGACCGACAAGAACGGTGTCGTGCGCCAGGTCTTCCTCGAGCCTGAGATCAGGCGGAAGATTTTCGATAAGTTGGCCTGTAACGAGCAAATCCTGAAGGCTACGCACGCCGTCGGCATCTAAGCGGATAGGTGCTATACAGAGCCTTACCTGACACCCGGAGGCTTTGCATGGATACCATCGAGCGCCGCGACATCGCTGCAACCGTAGAGGCGGCGCTGGACAGCCGCTTCTCGGCCCGCGCCTTTCTATCCACACCGGTGCCGCGCGAAACGGTCGAGGAGATTCTGGCCCTAGCCTCGCGCGCGCCATCCGGGGTCAACATGCAGCCCTGGAAAATGACCGTGATCAGCGGCGAGACTCGCGCCGCGCTCGAGCGCGACTTGCTCGCGGCCCATGACGACGGCGGCATGGCGCACCAGGAAGTGCCGTATTATCCCGCCGAGCCGTTCCCGGAACCCTACAAGACGCGTCGGCGCACGGTCGGCTGGGCACTCTACGGTGCACTCGACATCGGCAAGGGCGAGCGCGAGAAGACCCACGCCCAGCACGCCCGCAACTACCGCTTCTTTGATGCCCCGGTAGCAATGATCTTCACCATTGAGCGCATCCTCGAGATCGGCAGCTGGCTCGACTACGGTATGTTTCTTCAAAGCATTATGCTGGCAGCCCGCGCCAAGGGGCTGCACACCTGCGCTCAAGCGGCCTTTGCACGCTTCCCCGACATCATCCGCAAGCATCTCATCATTCCCCACGACGAGATCGTCATCTGCGGCATGTCTATGGGCTACCTCGATCACGCCGCGCCGGAAAACAATTTTCGCACCGAGCGTGAACCAGTGAAGGACTTTGCCCGGTTTTTAGATTTTTAAAGGGAGTGATCAGTGTAGGTGAGGACCTGGGAGCACTTGGCGCGCTCACCACGCTATCGCTCGGCCGCAACACCCACGACAATGTCTTGGAGGCTCGCCTCGACGATAAGGTGCCAACCGGCGGCAGCACCTACCAGGAGGGGGGGGCATGGCCGGCAAGACCCAGGTAGCAATCCGCGGCGCACAGTTCTTCCTCAATGCCCGAGTGACCTACGAAGGCGTGCCGGGCATCGAGGGATTGCTATTCAACACCCGCATGGTACAGGGCATCTTCGACGACTTGAACCCCGAGACGCGGCATCTCTGGGCCTATCCCGACACCGGCGAATGGGATGCCGAGCGCAATACCAGAGAATTCATTGCTGCCATGGCGAGCTGGCAGGCTCACGGCGTGTTAGCCTTCACGCTTAACCTGCAGGGTGGTAGCCCTTACGGTTATTCTCAAGCTCAGCCTTGGATTAACTCTGCTTTCGCGGCGGACGGAGCCTTGCGCGAAGATTACCTGACGCGCGCGCGACGCATTCTAGAGGCGGCTGACGGGCTTGGCATGGTGGTGATTCTGGGCCTGTTCTATTTCGGTCAGGAAAAGGTTCTGCGCGACGAGACCGCAATCACGCGCGCCGTCGACGCAGCGGCAGATTGGCTTACGGCGGAGGGCCACACCAATGTCTTGTTGGAGATTAATAACGAGTGCAATATTCGCTACGAACAGCCGATTCTCCAGCCCAAGCGCGTACACGAATTGATCAGGCGCGCCAAGGCTGGGCGCAAACTATTGGTCGGCACCAGCTACGGTGGCGGTACAATCCCCGACAGCGCGGTGGTCGTAGCTAGCGATTTCTTGCTGCTGCACGGCAACAAGGTGGAGCAACCCGATCGCATCCGCGAGATGGTGCGCCGGACCCGTCGGATCGGCGGTTACCAGCCCATGCCTATCCTGTTCAATGAGGATGACCATTACGACTTCGACGGGCTCGACAACAACTTTCTAGCCGCGGTTGGGGAACACGCCTCCTGGGGCGTTTTTGACTACCGTTTCGATGGCGAGGAGCCGGAATGCGGCTATCAAAGTGTGCCCGTTGACTGGTCGATCAACTCGGAGCGCAAGCGTGGTTTCTTCTCACTCGCCAAACGTCTTGCCACGGAGGGCTTGCATGACCATCGCTGATATTCGCACACAGCTGCTTTCCGTCCCCTTCGTCGAGCCACCCCAGACCGGTTTTCTCACTCTCGGCGATATCGACTTGCTTGTGGTCGAGGTCGAGCGCCACGACGGTGTCATCGGCACAGGCTATCTACATCCGCTCGCCGGCGGCATGCGCACACTTGATATGTGCATCCACGAAATGTTCAAGCCTCTACTCATCGGTGCCGATGCAGATAATGTCGAAGAGCTTTGGCAAAAGATGTGGCAAGCAACCTTTATTCAGGGCCGCATGGGTATCACGGTGATGGCACAATCTGCGCTCGACATAGCGCTCTGGGACCTCAAGGGCCGTGCCGCCGGCAGACCACTATGGCAGCTTTGGGGTGGCAAGGGAGACCCCCTGCCGATCTATGGCTCGGGCTGCTTTCGCGGCCTTGGCCATGACGGCATGATTAAGAAGGCGCAGCGCTACGTGGCCCAGGGCTTCACGGCGATCAAGATGCAGGTCGCGCACACTTTCAACCACGACGAGGACGTTGCCAATGTGCGCGATATGCGCGCGGCGCTAGGCGACGACATCGAGATCATGGTCGACGTCAACCAAGGCTGGACCGTGGACGAGGCCATCAGCGTTGGCCGCCGCCTCGACGACTACCGCCTCGCCTGGCTTGAAGAACCCGTCATGGCCGATGACTTCGAGGGCTACCACCGCGTTGCAAACGCCATCGCCACGCCCGTTGTTGGTGGCGAAAATCATTTCACCCACCACGACCTCAAGCCGTTCTTCACCAGCGGCAAGATCTCCATCCTGCAGCCCGATGTTATGCGCGGGGGTTACACCGAGCTACGGGTGATTGCTGAGCACGCCCAGCGCGCCGGCCTGACTATTGCACCACACGTCTTCCCCGAGCTGAGCGTGCAACTCAATGCCGCCATCCCCAACCCCTCCTGGCTCGAATATATGGGCTGGCACGACCACCTCTGGGTCGAGCCAGTGCCTGTCGAGAACGGCTTCATAACACCGCCTAAGAGGCCCGGCCACGGCCTCAACTTCAAGCCCGAGTTGTTGCGCGATCATCCCTATCGCGATTGAGCGGACGCATACGTTTTTGAAACCAAATCGCCGGTTGAGGTCCCAGCGTTGCCGCCTATACATGCGGCGGGGGTCATGCCACACTTCCACCATGAAGACTCGTGAACTGGGGAATACAGGCCTGCCCGTGAGCGCCGTCGGTCTCGGCGGCGTGCCGCTGTCTTTACCTGAGACACGGCCCGACGAAGTAACCGCCATCAAGGTCATTCATCATGCCATCGATCAGGGCATCAGTTTTATCGATACGGCGGACAGCTACAGTCTGGGCGAATCCGACATGGGGCATAACGAGCGCCTCTTTCGTCGTGCATTGACAGCGCTGCCTGCAGGCGTACGAGCGCGGGTAGTGGTGGCGACCAAAGCGGGCTTCATGCGCCCGGGCGGGGCCTGGGTTCCCAATGGTCGCCCGGACTATTTGCGGCATCAATGCGAGGCCTCGCTCCGTAATCTCAACGTCGAGCACATCGACCTACTGCAGCACCACCGGCCGGACCCGGACGTGCCGGTGGCCGAGAGTATCGGCACCTTTGCCCGTCTGCGCGACGAAGGGAAGGTACGCTTCATCGGTGTCAGCGAGTACTCGCTGGCGCAGCTAGACGAGGCCCAGGCCGTTACCGCGATCGCGAGCACGCAAAATCAATATTCTCTGGGGCATAGGCAACCCGAGTACGACGGAACTCTTACAGCAACCCGATCGCGAGGGCTGGCCTTCATCCCCTGGAGCCCGCTGGGCGGCATTGCTGCCCCGCCGCACGGAGCACGCGATCTCGCCCGCCGCCACCCCGCCGTTGCTAGTCTGGCCCAAAAGCTGGGTGTAAGCCCGCAGCGATTAGCCGTAGCCTGGTTGCTGAGCAAGGGACCACAGGTGATCGTCATCGTCGGCGCCGCCCGCTCCGCGAGCATTGAGGACTCGGCATTGGCTGCCGAGCTCGTGCTTGATGCCGAAGCCATCGCCGAGATTGACGAGGCGACTGCCTAAGCGTCGCAATAACAACCGTTGATCCAGAACCTAAACGGCTAGAATGCACAAACCACGTGTGCCACGATGGGGCGTATTTCACTTGGAGTGCCCTATGGATCGGCTCAAAGTCACGGATAATCACGTTGCGGCAAACTCGATGACAGGTTCCCCTGTCTACGTACCGTCCCTCCAGATCACAGACGGCCAAGCCGCACCCGTCGCCGCCAATGGCGGACTTTCCTACATGTCGTTCGACCGCAACGGAGATGCGGGAACCGCCGCGGCGTTCGAAGCGGCTTTGGCAATGATCGCCGGGGGCGAGGGGCAACGGGTTGTTGATATGATAGACAACGCGCCCCCGGGGCCCATCGAAACCAAGTGGGGTATCGGCTTTCGCAAGTTCTCGGAATGCGTGGCCTACATTCACGAAAAGGGCGTAGAAGCGCTCTCCGGCGGGTTGGCACTGCCGTTGCCCTACACCGTCTATGAGCAGCCGACCTACTCCATCGTACCGTCCAATGCCGTCTGGCGGGACCCGGCGCGCACGACCGAGGCTGATCTGTTGCGCAAGGAGGAGGAGAACATGAGACGGCGGACCCTCTTCTTCCCGCAGGTGATGCGCGATGCACGGCGCATCGGAGAATATTACCCCGGCCTCGCGCCCGACACCCCCAAATGCATGGACAAGATCGGTGTCTCGCTGGCGCACCTCGACTCCAAGTGCGAGAACTTCTACGACGCGGCCGAAGTGGAGCGTGTGTTCTACTTAGAGATCGAGAAGCTACTTCTGAAATTCTTCCCCGATGCGACGGATGCACTCGTCTATAACCACGATGTATTCGACAAGGACTACCAGGGCGACCGCACGGAAGATCAAGACAATAAGAATCCGGGCGTGAACGCGAGGTACGCTACCATCGTCCATAACGATTTGAACGATAACAGCGGTCGCGTGCGTTGTCGGGAACTGCTCACGAAAAACCTGCGCAACTTCGGGCGCGAGCAGCACTACACCGAGACCGAGGCGGACGCGAAAATGTCGCGGCGCTTCATGTCGATCAATCTCGCCAAGCCGATGGAAACCGTAGAACAATTTCCCTTCGTGCTTTGCGCCTGGCCCTCGTTTGCAAACCAGCCCTACATCACCAACTATCGCATCTACGATGACCGCGTCGGCGAGACCACGCGCTTCACCTACCGCCCAGACCACGAATGGTACTGGTTTCCCCGGCAGACAGAGACCGAAGTCTCGATGCTTAAATGCTACGACTCCGTCACCGACGGTTCGGTCTCGCGTTGGTCGTTCCACACCGCCTGCATCGACCCAACCGTGCCCCTGGATGCGCCCTCCCGCAAGAACGTTGTGGTCCGCTCTTTCGTCTTCTTCTAGAAAGAATAAGGACAGCAGCTAGCGGCGAACGTGCGGGCGCTGGCTATGCCAACCACAAGTAGAGCGGTGATCTGCGCCCGTCAGCTTACTCATTTACGAGGTGGGTCTGATCCGCTCCCATATACTAATCCATGTTGATTGTTGGTTTGTGAGCGGCCTTTGGTATCTGTGTCGCCACACGGCGTTTGGATATCTTGACCAACCGCTTCGATCGTCTCGACCCCAACACCCCCGCCTATTAGTGCCATAGGCTGAGGCCCGGCAGCGAGAGCAATCGATCACGACGGTGTCGGCAGAGCTATGTCGCAGAGCGGTCACTCGGATGGGATTGGAACCGATAATAGTCACGCCGTATGTCGCGCGCCACACGGCGATTACGAGGCTAATCCAGGGTGGCGTTAATCACCCTATGATACAACGCATCAGTGACGACAAAACACTTGCCATAATTTTGAGATGCGCGCACGTGTACGGAAAGCAGATCTGCTGGACGATCAAAGTGATCGGGCACCAAATTGCAGAATTGATCGAGAAACAAAACGCTATTACCGATACACCACGATTGCATAGGCATCGAAGAGGCACTGCGAATTCATCGTCGCAGAAATATAAAATTAGGCGCAATGTCAATAAGTTGCGTCTGGAGGCCGGGACCGGAATCGAACCGATGTAGGCGGATTTGCAGTCCGCTGCATAGCCACTCTGCCACCCGGCCAAGCGCGCGCTTGGTATAGGGGCGAGCATTGGTGCGGTCAAGGAGCGCAGCCGGGCATTGTTTCCTGAAGCGCGGCGCTATAATCTCCACCCGTCTTGGCGCGGATGGAAGCGGCGTGAGCGGTTGCTTCGATTGCCGCACCTTTAAATACAGGATTATGGATGCCCGACTTCGCCACCATGCGCGCCCACATGGTCGAGGGCCAAATACTTCCGAACAAGGTTACCGATCCACGAATCGTCGAGGCCATGGCGATAGTGCCGCGGGAGTGCTTCGTGACAGGCCCGCTCCAGGCGGTGCCCTACGTCGACGAGGACTTGGCGATCGGCAACGGCCGTTACCTTACAGAGCCAGCGGTGCTTGCGCGCATGATCCAGATGCTCGACCCGGGCCATGACAACACGGCTCTCGATATTGGCTGCGCGAGTGGCTATTCGAGTGCCATTCTGGGTCGGCTGGCGGGAACCGTGATAGCACTCGAAAGCGATGTTGAGCTGAGCACCATCGGCGCAAACGTGTTGCCAACATTGGATATCGATAACGTGCTCTTTATAGAGGGCGACTTAACCCAAGGCTATGCCGACCAAGCACCTTACGATGTCATTCTGATTGGCGGCGGTGTCGAAAAGGTACCGGAGGTGATCCTTGAGCAGCTGGCCGAAGGCGGCCGACTGGCCACTGTGATCTCGCAGCCACTTACTGGGGGACACGGACATTTGGGGCAGGTCACATTGTACACGCGCATCGGCGGAGTGGTCTCGTCGCGGGCGCTGTTCGATGCGGCATTACCAATGTTACCGGGATTTAGGGCGTCCCATGAATTTGTATTATGAGACGGCATTACCGATCTGGGAGGATGCAGTCGTGAGTAGGCATGGATTGGCCAGGGCGGTCGTATCGGTATTAGCGTTGACGGTGGTATCGGGTGCCGCATGCGCACAAAGCTTGCAGGAGTCTCTGGCCAGCGCGTATGCCGGTGATCCTCGGCTGCTGGCCGAACGGGCAGCGCTGCGCGCTGTCGACGAGGGCGTACCTAGCGCCCAATCTGGCTGGCGGCCGACCGTCAGCATCAATGGCAGCGTCGGTAGGCGCTATCAGAACAACACCTTGGGTACAGGCGTTTCTACCAACGACTGGACTTCGCCTGCCTCTGCCGACCTGACCCTGTCACAGCCGCTTTGGCGCGGCGGCGCCACAGCGGCTGAGGTTGAGGTAGCGGAGAACCGGGTTTTCGCTGCACGCGCTAATCTGGTGGCCGTGGAGCAGGAGGTGCTGTTGGAGTCTGCTACCGCCTATATCACCGTTGTACGGGATCAATCCGTAGTCGGCCTCAGTATCAACAACGAGCAGGTTTTCGAGCGCCAACTGCAGGCCACCCGCGATCGCTTCGAGGTTGGCGAAGTGACGCGCACCGATGTGGCACAGGCAGAGGCGCGCCTCGCCAACACCGTGGCCGAGCGCATTCGTGCAGAAGGAAATCTAGAGGTCTCGCGCGCCGACTATCGGCGCAGCGTCGGCTCTTTGCCGGGCGAGTTGACCTTTCCGAACGTCGAGGCGTTCTTGCCTCTGCCCGGCACAGAAGACGAAGCGTTAGCCTACGCAACGCAACGCAATCCGGCCATCATCAGCGCCGGCTTTAATTACCGCGCGGCGCTATTCGATATAAGTGCGGCGGCGGCGGCCCTGATGCCGCAGCTGAGTCTGGATAGCGCCCTGCGGCGGAACTGGGATCCCAACTCGTTTTTCTCGGAGACCGATACGGCGGAGATCATGGCCAATGTGACGGTGCCCCTATATCAATCGGGTGCAGAATATGCGCGGGTTCGCGAGCTGCAGCAGACGGCGGTTCAACGCCGCCGGCAGCTGGACGATGCCCGGCGCACGGTGCGCAAGAGGGTTGGGCAGGCCTGGGAAGAGCTTAATGCGGCTAAAGCTGGCATCCGCGCCCTAGAATCCTCCGTCAATGCCAATGAGATCGCTCTCGAAGGCGTGCGCCAGGAGGCCGATGTTGGCGCCCGCACTGTGCTCGATGTGCTTGATGCCGAGCAAGAGCTGTTCGAAGCTCGTGTGGCCCTGGTACGGGCAAAAACAGAGGCAACTGTATCCGCTTTTCTCCTGACCGAGGTCATTGGCGGCATGACGGCGGCTGCGTTGAGGTTGCCTGTGACGCTGTACGATCCGTTAGTGCACTACGACGATGTCGTGGACAAATGGATCGGCTTTGACGGTGATTTCGACGGCGTCGATATCTTCGATTTCGGGTGGGATTAACTGGAAATTGATTTTGGCACCTGAATATGACCCTGTAAGAGGCTATTATCTAACTCCCTTTGAGCCGTCGTCATTAAGGCGCTATTAACCCGGGCCTTCGATGGTGCTGTTGAGAGCAGGCGATGATGCCAGAAGCTCGCAGGCATCGGCGACTTCGATATTGTGGTTCTCTAGTATAGGCTACCGTAAGCGATGCGAAGGAATGTCCTATAGCTATGACTGAGGACAAAGGGCAACAGGAACCCTCGATGGAGGAAATCCTGTCTACGATCCGTCGAGTTATATCCGATGATGGCGAGAGGGAAGGGGAAGATGCGCCTGCCGAGATAGCAGCCGAATCGGGACCAAGATTGAAGCAGGAACCAGAAGACGACGACGTCCTGGAGTTGACCGAAATCGTCGAAGAAGAGCCAAATCCGGATCTGATATTGGAAGAGCGCTCATCCGATACGGAAGAGGAATCCATGAGTTTACTCGGCGAAGGCCTGGAACCGCATCTACGAGATATCAGCGACATCACGGTCGAGCGCTTAGCGACCAAGATCATGCGGCCCATGTTGCGTGACTGGCTTGACCGTAACCTGCCGGACATGGTTCAAAACCTAGTGCGTGCTGAGATCCGTTGTATTAGCGATAAGGTCAAGCGCTAAGGTCGATTTTGGCAGGGACCGCCTGGGTCCCACCGCCACACTATCACGCCAGGCCGTGCCACGGGCACGGGCACGGTCTTACTGTTCGGGGGTCCCGACCGACGATGCTCGACAAAACCTATCACCCGGAAAAGGTGGAAGGCCGTATCGCCGCGCGTTGGCGTGAGACCGGCGCCTTTGATGCCGATCCGGCCGCGCCCGCAACCCCGTTCTCCGTCATGATGCCACCGCCGAACGTGACCGGCAGCCTGCATATCGGCCATGCCCTCAACATGACCTTGCAGGACGTCCTGACGCGCTACTGGCGCATGAAGGGCCGCAACGCCCTGTGGCAACCGGGCATGGACCATGCCGGCATCGCCACGCAGATGGTCGTCGAGCGGCAGTTGCAGCAAGAAGGGTTAGATCGTCGCGAGATGGGCCGCGAGGCTTTCCTGGAGAAGGTCTGGGCCTGGAAGGCTGAGTCCGGTGGCGCCATCTTCAAGCAACTCGAACGCCTTGGCGCCTCGCCAGACTGGCACCGCGAGCGCTTCACGCTCGACGAAGGGCTGAGCAAAGCCGTGCGCACGGTCTTCGTGCGGCTGTATCGCGAAGGGCTGATCTATCGGGATAAGCGGTTGGTCAACTGGGACTGCAAGTTGCTGACCGCTATTAGCGACCTCGAAGTGGAACAGCGGTCGACAGACGGCCATCTATGGCACCTTAAATATCCGGTAGAATCTACTGATAATACGTATATTATTGTTGCTACAACTCGTCCAGAAACAATGCTAGGCGATACCGCCGTGGCGGTGCATCCTGAGGATCCACGTTATCAGGATATGATCGGCAAAAATGTCCTTCTACCGCTGGTCGGGCGCCTGATTCCGATCATAGGCGATACCTATTCCGATCCAGAGAAAGGCACCGGTGCGGTCAAGATCACACCGGCCCACGATTTCAACGATTTTGAGGTCGGCCGTCGACATGGGCTTGAGGCGATCAATGTCTTCGACGAACATGGCATTCTGAACGACGCCGTGCCCGAGAAATACCGCGGCCTCGACCGCGCTGAAGCGCGCCACCGCATCGTTTCGGCCTTCGAGTCCGCCGGTCTGCTCGACAAGATCGAGGACCACCAGCATGTGGTACCTTATGGCGACCGTTCCGGTACGATCATTGAGCCCTGGCTAACGGACCAGTGGTACGTCGATGCGGAGACCCTGGCCAAGCCTGCCATCGCGGCGGTCGAGGACGGCAGAGTCCGCTTCGTACCCAAAACCTGGGAGAAGACCTATTTCGAGTGGATGCGCAACATCCAGCCCTGGTGCATATCGCGCCAGCTCTGGTGGGGCCATCGCATACCGGCCTGGTACGGTCCTGACGACGAGATTTTCGTTGCCATGGACGAGGCCGAGGCTCTTGCTGCAGCCGAGGCGCATTACGGCCAAGCAGTCGAGATGAGGCGAGAGTCCGATGTCCTCGACACCTGGTTCTCATCCGGTCTCTGGCCCTTCTCGACACTCGGCTGGCCCGGGAAGACTCCAGACCTGAAGACCTGGTACCCCGGAGACGTCCTGATCACTGGCTTCGACATCATCTTCTTCTGGGTCGCCCGCATGATCATGATGGGCTTGCATATGATGGGCGAGGTGCCCTTCCGCGAGGTCTACATCCATGCCCTGGTGCGTGACGCCAAGGGTCAGAAGATGTCGAAAACCAAAGGCAACGTCATCGATCCGTTGTCGTTGATGGACAACTATGGCACCGACGCAGTGCGCTTCACCCTGGTCGCCATGGCGGCCCAGGGACGCGATATAAAGCTTGCTGAGGACCGCGTTGCCGGCTATCGCAACTTCGTCACCAAACTGTGGAACGCGGCACGCTTCTGCGAAATGAATGGCTGTCGCGTGGACGGCAGCTTTGACCCCGGCACTTGCGAAGCGCGGACCAACCGCTGGATTGTAGGCGAGACGGTAGCGGCCGTCGGCGCCGCAGCCGAGGCCATCGAAGCCTACCGCTTTAACGAGGCGGCACAAGGCCTTTATGCTTTCGTCTGGCACGGCTTCTGCGACTGGTACCTGGAAATCGCCAAGCCCGTTCTCTACGGCGACAACTGCCCGGCGAAGGACGAGACCCGTGCCACTGCCGGCTGGGTTCTCGGCCGCATACTCGAAGCTTTGCACCCGTTGATGCCGTTTGTCAGCGAGGAACTGCATGCTAACCTCGGCGGCTCAGCGCTGCTGACAACGTCGCCCTGGCCAGTACTATCAGATGTGCCGGTCGATCAGACCGCGCGCGACGAGATAGCCTGGGTCGTGCGTCTGGTCGGTGAGGTCCGCTCGGTACGCGCCGAGATGACGGTGCCGCCGTCGGCTACGGTAGCGCTAACCGTTATCGAAACAAGCGCAGAGGCACGCGGTCTTCTAGCCAGGCAGCGGGATGTGATAGAATCCTTGGCGAAGGTTGAGTTGGCAATCGCGGAGGGTGACGAAATGGCTCCGTCAGGCACGGTGCAAGCAGTATTCGAGGATGCTAGTCTGTTTCTGCACGTGGCCGATGTCGTCGACCTTGCCGAGCAGCATGACCGCCTGGCGCGCGAAATAACGAAAATCGAGGACGAAATCGCTAAACTGGACAAGAAGTTAGGAAACGAAAACTTTCTCGCGCGGGCGCCCGAGGCTATCGTCTTCGAGCAACGCGAGCGCCGCAACGAGGCCGAACAGTCGCGTCTCAAACTCGACCGCGCAATGGCGCGCCTGGCAGGGGTTTAGAGTCGTGGCGGGCAGGGCATTCCCCATGTGCCGCCAGCGCGCTGCCTGCTCCAGAAAGGCACCATAGACGCCACCAGGATCTCCCCGCGGTCGGAAAAGATCTGGCTAACGCCCGTTGATTGTCACCACCACGCGACGGTTGCGCGCTTCTCGAACGCCGTCCGCGGTCGCCACCAACGGGTCAGATTCTCCGACGGCGCTACCCCGAATGCGATTGGCGGCTAGGCCCTGACTAACCAGGGCTTCGGTCACGGCCGCCGTACGGCGTTCCGAGAGGCGTTGGTTGTAGCGCTCCGAGCCAGAGCGATCAGCATGCCCAACCAGGATCAACTCATCCACTGCGCCCAGCCAATCGGCAACGATATTGTCGATCACCAACTGTGCTATCGGCGTGATGTTCGACTTATCCCAATCAAAAAACAAGGTGTAGAAGCGTGGCATGGTCGGCGGCGGCGCCTCCACCACAGGTGCCTGTACGGCAGGTGGCTCCACGGCAGGTGCCTGCGCGGCAGGCGGTTCCACGGCAGGTGCCTGTGCGGCAGGCTCAGGCAGTGGCACTGTATTGCTGATCACGATCTTGCTGATGTGGTAGCAATCGCGCCTTCCCCACCAACCCTCGATATCGAGGGACAGTTTGTGCGTCACCTGGGCATTGGTCAGACGCTCGCAGTCCACCGGAAAGATGTAGTAGCGTTTCGCCACGCCGCCTGAGGGCAGGTAATCCCCTTGGGCGAGAGGACTTGCGGTCAAACGCCCTTGGTCGTCAAAAAAGCTGAGGCCGTATTCGAAGTTGGTGGCGTCGCTATCCAAGTTGTTGTGCAGCCCAATATAGACTGCACAAGACTGGTCGGGGGCTTCGGCCCGATCCACGAAGACGGCGAAATCGTATTCCAGGTCGTTGCCCTGTCGAATCGGCACGCAACCGATCAGTGTCGTTGCCACCAAAGCCACAAGTGCTAGCCGAAGCATGATATTCCCCCTTGCCGAGGTTGAGGCTGCATGCCGGCAGCAAAGCATGGCACACATAAGGTCCGGGTCGTGTTCCAACGTAGTGCGACTGCCAGGGGCATCATCTTTCCTCGAGATAGCGGGCCAAACCATCTTTCGAAGAGAGCATTGGGTGCTTCACAGCGACCATGGCATGCTTACCTCCGGCGCTGTTGCATCATGTTCCGCGCCCTTAGCACTCTGTATTATGGAGCTTCGGATCACGGTTGCCACTGAAGCGACCGAGTACGACGAGAATTTGTGCAGAACGGGGCAAAATTAAGACTTTTCCCATTTTTTTCTTTATCTCTGGCCGACATGAATTGACGTGCCGGCACGCTGGCAGTCCTTGATCAAATTCGCGACAATGCGCGGATCACCCAGATAGTAGCTATCGACTGCGCTGGTCACGGCGTACGAATTACTAGTCTCATGGGTTAGATAGTCGTAACGGCCAGGCGAATCCAAAACCAACGACAGCACGCCGTGGCGGTTGACTCGGAGGCGAGCAAAACTATTCCCCCGCTGGCGGCCACGCGCCATGAGATACGGAATTTCCGCGCAGGCCGTGCCAAGTAAGCGATCGAATTCCTTGATACGCTCGTACTGGGGATTAGGTTCGATTTGATTACGGTAGTAGACGTTCCAAGGCATCAATCCGTCGATCGGTCGGTATGTATGGAACTCCGCTTTTGACGAAACGATGGAGCCATTGGGAAAGTAGACTGCTACTTGGTTCTTCAGCAGCACGCGATCGCCCAGGATGTCTCCCGATCGCAACAGGCGCTCGATGCGAGGTTCTAGAATCCGCCCAACGGAATCGTCGAACCGCAACAATTTCGAGTGGTCGATCGAAATTTCAACGAACTCCTCGAAAGGCAGGATCGGCTGATCACTCGTCTGGGCAGGAGTGGTAATGCTGAGAAGGGCAAGGACGAACACGCCGTCGAGTGCCCGTCGGGCTCTCATTTGCTCCCCTCCATTGCCTCGCTCAATTGTGTTTCAGCAGACACGTCAACTCCGCCAGCGTACAGCAAGGGTGACAGAATAGCCGAGATTTGCGTTCCGTCCACGTGCCAGGGCTAGGATTTGGCGCCTGTTTACGCATCGTCCGAAACAGAAAGGGCCCAGAAAAGCATGGTCCTCGCGCCTTTCGACCCCATAAGGACCGATCGCGCTGTTGTCGCCTATTCCACGACGGTAACCACCACCTAGCGATCGCGCTGCTCACGCCGCCGATTTCTCTGGTACATACGTTACAAACATAATCTAAAGCTTTCGATCTGAACAAGCGTAGAGGCTCCCAGATTGAGCAAATCCGCTCAAGATCAAAGATTTACCTAATTCATGTCACAGTGTGACCAATTGGTAACTATTTAGTAGGGTCTTAAGTTTGTCCGGTCGGGTCTGAGTTGGTGTCAACAGGAACCGGGCGACACACGGTACCATGTAGTGTAGGTCGTCATAGACGGTATCGGCGCACAGGATTGGCTACTCGGAATGGGGCTTGCGAGGTGACGGGTCGAAGATACATGGCGGTGGCGCTTGTCGCTTTGTCCATATGCGCCACAGGTGACGGGCAGCTGGTCGCCAACGACTATCTTCCCGATTTGATATCCGAGGTCGACGAAGCACGCATCGGTGCGGAGCAGCACGACCAGATCCTGGCCGAGTTCGGTGGCGCCTATGACGATCCCAAGATTGCTGCCTATGTCGACAGTATCGGTCAATTTCTCGCCCTGACCTCAGAGCGACCCAACGTTAAGTTCACCTTCACAGTCCTCAACAGCCCGATCGTCAACGCTTTCGCTTTGCCTGGCGGCTATATCTATGTCAGTCGCGGCTTGCTGGCCCTGGCGGGCGACGAGGCTGAATTGGCTGGAGTGATCGCGCACGAGATCGGCCATGTAGCAGCGCGCCACGGGGCGCAACGCATGTCTAGTGGGATCATGGCCCAGCTCGGTTTGGGCCTGCTAAGCATACTGACCGACAGCCCGGAGCTTTCCGGTATCGCGCAGCTTGGCGCCATGGCGGCGATTCAGGGCTACTCACGCGACCAGGAGTTCGAGGCCGATATGCTGGGCGTGCACTATCTCGAGCGCGCTGGATTCGATACCGAAGCCATGGCCTCGTTCTTAGCCAAGATGCGCGCCCACAGCGAAGTCGAAGGGCGTATTGCCGGGCACAGCGGCAGTGGCGATCAGTTCGACATATTTGCCACCCACCCGCGTACGGCGGAGCGGGTCCGCCGCGCCGTTCAGGCAGCCAACGTCAGCCGTGTGGCACAACCGATCGTCGGGCGCGAGATCTATCTCAACAAGATCAATGGCATGTTGTTCGGCGACGACCCGGGCCAGGGCGTGGTGCGTGGTCGCCAGTTTTTGCACCCAGATCTCGGTTTCCGCTTCGAGGCGCCACCGGATTTTTCTCTCCTCAATGGTCAAACCCAAGTATTAGGGCGCGGGCCCGACGGTGCGATACTCGTCTTTGATGCCGATTCACGCCCTGACGGGCGCCCGATGACTGGTTACCTACAGGATATCTGGGCAGAGGGAACGCCGGTGCGCGAGCTGCAGCGCTTCTATGTGGACAACCGCGAGGCAGCGACCGCGATGGTACGGCTCGATCTCAATGGCCAGCCTGCCGATGCGCGCTTGATCGCTATTGGCTTCGACTCGACGGTGATCTACCGCTTCGTCTTCCTGACGCCAACCACCGTGACCGCGCACTTCTATCCTTTATTCCGCGAGACCGTCTACAGTTTCCGCGGCTTGAGCGCGTCAGAAGCCGACGCCATCCGACCACACCGCTTGGTGTTGCACTGGGTGCGAGGCGGAGAGACCTCGGCGCAGATCGCGTCGCGCATGCCCAGCGACCGTTATGCGCTGGCTCGCTTCCTGGTGCTCAATGGACTTTACCCGAACCAAGCACTGGGCCAGGGCTGGATGCTCAAGACCGTGGTCGAATAGCGCCGTCCCATGCGCATCGCGGTTGGCGGATTTCTGCACGAAACCAACACTTTCGCTCCTAACAAAGCGAGCTTCGCCGATTTCGAAGCGGCCGATGGCTGGCCCGCCCTGACGCAAGGTGAGGCGTTGCCGAAAGCCGTTGCCGGGATGAACCTGGCGGTAGCCGGATTCCTCGAAACTGCCTATGCCGCCGGAGACAGCTTGGCGCCGTTGCTTTGGTGCGCCGCTGTGCCCTCCGCCCAGGTCAAGAAAGACGCCTTCGAGCGCATCACCGCCATGCTCCTGGCAGCGCTGGAGGCGGCGGGGCCCGTGGATGCAGTCTATCTCGACTTGCACGGTGCTATGGTCACCGAGCACCTGGAAGATGGCGAGGGCGAGCTTTTGGCCCGCTTGCGACAGGCCGTCGGGGCTAACACCCCCCTGGTGGCGAGCCTTGACTTGCATGCCAATGTTAGCCCGCGCATGCTGACCGAAAGCGACGCGTTGGTCAGTTATCAAACCTATCCCCATGTTGATATGGCAGAGACCGGTGCCCGCACGCACACGCTGCTCACGCGCTTGGGTGAAGGCAATCGGCCGGCCAAGACCATGCGCCAGGCGGACTACCTGATGCCACTCGTCTGGCAGTGCACTGACATGGAGCCTGCGCGCGGGCTGGCGGCGCGATGTCGCGAGCTAGCGGTGGGCGAGGGCGTCCGGTCGATGTCCCTGGCTTACGGCTTTCCGCCTGCCGACATACACGATTGTGGTCCGGCCGTGCTGGCCTATGCCGATGACCAGACAACGGCCGACGCCGTCGCCGATGCGCTGGCTGAAGCTATTACTGTGGCGGAACCCGGCTTTGCTGGACATATCTACGCGCCGGTCGAGGCCGCAGCGCTCGCCCGCGCCCCTACCAGGCGCCCGCTGATCATGGCGGATACCCAGGACAATCCGGGTGCCGGTGCAGCATCCGACACCGTCGGCATGGTGCGAGCGCTGCTTACCGCCGAGGTCACCGATGTGGTGTTAGGACTGCTCTACGACCCTCAAACGGCGGCCCAGGCCCACGCTGCAGGCCTCAGCGGCATCATCCGGGTCAAGCTCGGTGCCGGAAGCGCCTGGGAAGGCGAGGTACCTTTTGTCGGCAAGGCCGAGGTGGTCGCCCTCGGCGACGGCGACTTCAAAGCCACGGGGCCGATGTTCGTCGGCTCGCGGATGCGGCTCGGGCCGATGGCGGCGCTGCAAATTGGTGGTTTGACGGTCGTGGTCTCCTCGCAGCGCATGCAAGCGGCGGATCAGGCCATGTTCCGTCATCTCGGCATCGAGCCCGCCGATCATACCGCGCTGGTGCTCAAGAGCTCGGTGCATTTTCGCGCCGACTTCACGCCGATCGCAGGCGAGATCATCGTCGTGGCCAGTCCCGGGCCTAACCCGGTCGATCATCTGGCACTTGACTATCGGCGTCTGCGGCCAGGCCTGCGTCTAGTGCCACTTGGGCCGGCATACAACGGTTAACGAGCAACAGCCCGGCGAAGATTAAACCATGCCGAGGGCGTGATAGGGCCGTGGCGCCTCGCCAAAAAAACCATGCCAAGAACCGTCGTGAAGAGCGGCATCAGATGTGGGAACATGGCGCTGCGGTCGGCGCCGATCCTAGCGATGTCGCTCATGTCGCGCTCTCTAGCTCACACCACACCGGGGTATGGTCAGAAGCCTTGCTCTTGCCGCGTGGTACCATGTCTATATCGCAAGCGTTCAGGCGATCAGCCGCTTGAGGCGATAGCAGCAGATGGTCAATGCGCAAACCCCGGTCGCTCTCGAAGGCACGACGCTGGTAGTCCCAGAAGCTGTAGCGCCCGGTCTCGGCATGCAGGGCACGGAAGGCCTCCGTATAACCGAGGTTGAGAATTTTCCGGAAGGCCCGGCGCGTATCGAGGCGGAACAAGGCATCCTCGGCCCAGCCAGCGGGATCATAGACATCGCCCGGCGCAGGGATAACGTTGTAATCACCGGCCAGCACCACCGGCTCTTCCGATGTCAGCAGGCTCGCCGCATACTCGCGAAGCCGTACCATCCAAGCCAGCTTGTAAGGATATTTCTCGCTGTCGACCGGATTGCCGTTTGGCAGGTAGATAGAGGCGACTCGGACCCCGTCAGCGCCAGCATCGACCCAGGCCTCGACATAGCGTGCCTGCTTGTCCGTCTCGTCGCCGGGCAGGCGCTCGACAATATCTTGCAGGGGAAAGCGCGAGAGGATGGCGACTCCGTTGTATGATTTCTGCCCGACCACGGCGCAGACGTAGCCGCGCTCCTCGATCTCCAGCGCCGGAAAGCTCTCCGCCACCGTTTTGATTTCCTGCAACAGCAGCACGTCGGGAACCGCTTCATCGAGCCAGGCAAGCAGGTTTGGTAAGCGCGCCCTGACCGAATTGACGTTCCAGGTGGCGATGCGCACCCCTCAGTCCTCGAGCCGGCTTGCACGCTCTTCCGGCGTTACACTGCGATAGTTCTCCTTTTCGTTCTGTACACAGCCCGCCATCTCGGTCGTTCTCGACCCGAAACCGTATTCGGCGCAGTGCTTCTGTAAGCGGGTCAGACGCTCATCCTCGACATTGGCGCAAATGGCAGACAGAAGAGTGATTCTCAGGCACACAAAACTCATTTTCAGGCTCCCCGCGCCTTCGCGACAGTTAGCATATCGTAGCGTGATTCTTGGGTCCGAACACAGCCGGAAACCAAGAATTGATGGGTTTCTCGTGACACCGGTCAGGAATTCGAAGCGAATCCGGACCACTATGTGACCCGCACCACTGTCGTCGGCGCTCGTACCCCCTGCATTCTTTCCAACGGAAGAAGCAAAACCGGATCGCATGGAAGTTTAAAATGTTTGTCAGCAAGACCATCACGGACCTGAAGGACACCGGCACCCGTCTCGCGCAACATGCGTGCAGTTTTTTAGGCGTCGCGGTCTGCACCCCGATCGACCATCAGATCTACACACTGGCCCCAAGACACCAGCTTGCAAGGCGGCACTGCTGCCACCCTGCTGGTCCCGCAAGCTGATCGTTGCCGGCCTGACCCCGAGGGGATCTATCTCTGGGTCTGCCGCGCCCAAGAGCGCCTCCCCGCCGACAGCGGTTGACCGCCCTCCAGCCACTCCCTATTGTCCGCTCGCTTGAGCCCGTAGCTCAGTTGGTAGAGCACCTGACTTTTAATCAGGTTGTCGTTGGTTCGAAACCAACCGGGCTCACCAATTAAAATGAAGACTTGGCGAAAAGGCACTGGAGCCGAGTATTGGCCCACCTCGGACCTTTTTCCCGTCGTTGACGCAGTCGACTGGGACAGGTGGGGAATCGTTGACTCAAAAGAATTAGAGGCCAGCGTTCCAGCTGGCCTCCAACGGAACTTGCTCTACATAGGCGGCGAAGAGATTACTCCGCTGCCTGGCCGGTGATAGCCACCTCGACCAACGTGTCGGAGAAGGTGGGCGCATTCCCATAGTCGGCAAAAGCCGGCGGGATGATCGGTCATGGCTACTTCTAGCTGTTCTCCGCAGTGGGCTTAAGCACCCAAACGAACAGTGCAGTTGCCAACAAGGCGCCCACGATCTGCGCCACGATAAAGGCCGGGGTATCGGTCGGGCGGATCCCTGTAAAAGTAGTTGTGAAGGAACGTGCGAAGGTCACGGCCGGATTGGCAAACGAGGTCGAGGAGGTGAACCAATAGCCGGCCGTGATGAACAGGCCGACGGCATAGGGTACGGCCTCGGGTCGCGCCCGCAGACAACCGAGAATCGTTGCCACGAGTCCGAAGGCAGCCACCATCTCGGCCACCACCTGGCCCGAGCCCGCACGCTCTTTGATGCCAAGGCTGAGAATCGGCTCGGAGAACATGAAATGGGCCAGCGCGACACCGAGCACAGCGGCAACAGCCTGGCACAGCACATAGGCGGCCGCATCGCCTGGTGGGATCGCCTTTTGCACGGCGAAGGAGAGGGTGACGGCTGGATTGAAATGAGCGCCCGATATGGGCCCGAAGACCAGAATTAGCACCGCCAGGATGGCGCCTGTCGCGATCGTATTGCCGAGCAGGGCTATAGCCACATTACCGCCTGCCAGGCTTTCCCCCATGATGCCAGAGCCGACCACGGTTGCGAGCAGAAACGCCGTGCCGACAAACTCGGCGATCAGGCGTTGTGACAACGAATAGCGCATCAGACGAGCGCCCGGAAGAAGACCTCGGGCGCCACATTGCCGCCTGACAGCACCACGACCACGGTCCTGTCCCGGCAATCCAGCTTACCGCTGAGCGCAGCCGCCAGCGCCACCGCACCACCCGGCTCGAGAACGATCTTGAGATGGCGGAACGCCACGGCGATAGCGGCAAGTGCTTCCTCGTCATTGACCATAATACCCTCCGATAGCGTATTCCGATTGATGGCGAAGGTAAGCTCACCTGGCTCCGGCGCCAGCAGCGCATCGCAGATGGAGCGGGCTTCCAGATCATTAGCCTTACGCTCGCCCACCACCAGCGAGCGAGCCGTATCGTCGAACCCTTGCGGCTCAACCGGATGGACGGCAATGCCCGGCAGATGGTCAATGAGCGCAAGCGACGTGCCGGCGATCAGCCCACCGCCCCCGCAACTGACCAATGCGGCGTCCGGCCTAAGCCCGAGCGCGGTAGCTTGCGCCGCGACTTCCAGGCCTACGGTCCCCTGGCCGGCTATGATCCAGGGATCGTCATAGGGGCGAACAATGGTAGCGCCGCGGTCCTTGGCCAGCGCCGCACCGATATCCTCGCGGCTTTCGTTGTAGCGGTCGTACGAGACAACCTCCGCGCCAAGCGCACGCGTATTCTCAACTTTCGGCGGTGGTGCGTCCGAAGGCATGACGATCGTCGCGGGGACACCTAGCAAGGTCGCTGCAGCAGCCACGCCCTGTGCGTGATTACCCGACGACCAGGCCACCACGCCATTGCCGCGCTCGGCCTCGGGAATGCGGCTGATGCAGTTGTAGGCGCCACGGAACTTGAACGAGCCAGTGCGCTGCAACGGCTCAGCCTTCAAAAGCAGGCAACCGCCGACCATCGCATCGATGGCTGGTGCATTGAGTAGCGGCGTGGCCACGGCGTGGCCGCGCAAACGCCGCGCAGCATCGACTATATCATCGATCTGAGGCAGACCATTCAACATGGTCACTGGGTGGTATGGCCGAGCATCTCTGCCATCAGAGTAAGCTTCGGCCTGTCCCCGCGTCCGGCAAGCAAGACACTGTATACTTGTGTACTCTCAAGGACGCGCTGAACATAGTTGTGGGTTTCTCTAAAGGGAATTTCCTCTATCCAATCGATGACATCGATACTGGGCGAGCGGGGATCACCATTGCGACGAAGCCACTGACGGACACGGCTGGGACCGGCATTGTAGGCGGCAAAGGCAAGCACGTAAGACCCGCTGAATCTCGTTAGTTGCTCTGCCAGATACGTGCTGCCAAGCTTCAGACTGTACGCTGGATCGTCGAGCAGGCGGTGCGGCTCGTATGCGATGCCCAATTTTCCCGCCACCAGCTTGGCAGTGGCGGGCATGAGCTGAAAAAGGCCGCGTGCGCCGACGCGGCTGACGGCCCCAGGATTCATCTCGCTTTCCTGGCGCGCCAGCGCCAACATCACCGCGAGTTTGGGCGCCCCCGCCTCGGACGCCCATTGGGTGAAGACCTTGGGCACGGGATAGGCAGCATCCAGCACCATGACGCCGTCGCGTTGGGCCCGCTTAGCAGCGCGAATCGCGATATGTGACTGGTCGTAATCGAGTGGGATTCTGGCAATTCGTATGCGCTCCAGCGGCGTCGACGCCTGATCGAGTGTATGCGCCAGCACAAGGCTTACAAGCTTATCCTCACCGAGCTCGCCTAGTAGGCGCGCCAGGCGAATCTGCTCGCGGGCCTCGAAGTCGGCCGCAGTTTGCGGGCGTATGGTCGCCGGCAAGCGAAGCACGCTACGGCTAAGGGCGATGGTGGCGAGTTGGCCGTAATAGCTCGTCGGACGCGAGGCAGCCCTTTGATACCAGATGGCCGCATCAGAGCTGTTTCCGTCCGCAGAGGCAGCGCGGGCCGCCCAATATGCGGCACGGCCGACACTGATCGGAAGTTTAACCACATTGTGCATGGCAACGAAGTGCCCGAACGCAGTTTTTGGTTGACTCAGGTGGCGCAGTGCCAACCAACCAGCTAGCCACTCCGCCTCCGCCACGCCGGCGGCTCGCGTCTGCCTATGGGCTGCGATGATGCGGTAGGCCTCCGCATAGCGCCCACCGGTCATCGCCTTGCGCGTCAGAGTCATGCGTTGCTTGAGCCATTGGCGCTCATCACCAAGTTCAGCAGGGGGGCTGGACAGCAGTGCCATCGCACCACTGTCATTGCCGTGGTTCTGGCGCCAACGTATGCGCTCGTAGAGCAGGCCTGGATCCGTGAGGAGAGTCGGCGGCACCTGTCTCACGGCAGCGTCAACCCCGAAGACGCCCCTGATCAAGGCGATACGGGCCTTGGCCAGCAGGCGATGGTCCTCGTCAAGATAGGGCAAGACCCGTCGCGCCACTGTGACCTGCTGGCGCCAAAGCAGCCGATCGATACGCGCCCAATGATCGGCGGGGCGTAATAGAGCGGCATGCTCGCGGATGAGTTTGCTTTCGATAGCGCTATCGAAATTGTGTCTGGCCCAAGCCTCGCGCAGCAGCGCCGCGCCACCTACGCCATCACCGCTGGCAATGAGCGCGCTGCCGAGGCGGTATTTGCCATGGCCGGTGAGCGGCGGCAGTTGTGAGAACCAGGCGACCACTACGGACGGCGCGAGGTCGGCAGGCATGGCGTCCTCGCCGCGCCGGCGAATGGGCGCCAGTCCGGGCCAATCCGAATTGGCAGCCAGAAAACCGGTCACTTCCGCAAAAGTCGAGGGCTTCTCCCTCAGGCGCAGCGTGCGCCAGACCACAAGCTTAGCAACAAGCGGATCGGATGCCGTCGCCGCCTCAGCACGGGCGGTTTCCCAGTTGCCCCTGTTAATGGCCTGCATGGCCCGGTGGGCAATAGTCAAGTCTGCGCCATCGACGGGGTCCGGTGGATGGGCGACCACATCTGGCACCACTATCACAGCCATCACGGCAAGCATGCCTAGCCACCCACCCCGTAATCTCGCCATGCTTCACCTCGCCTGTTGTCTTCGCAGTATAGCGGAACCCCCAGCACGGCAGGGTTTCAAATGCGCTTGAGGGGGCGTATGATTCGCTCTTCTTGCAAGATTTTTACCGCTACTCCGCCTCTGCGGGACAGGAGACGGCCATGTTCAAAGGATCGATTACTGCGCTCATTACCCCGTTCGCAAACGGGAAGGTAGCGGAGAAAGCGTTTCAGAAATTCGTCGACTGGCAGATCCAGCAGGGTGCTCATGGCGTCGTGCCGTGCGGGACGACGGGCGAATCGCCGACCTTGAGCCATACCGAGCACCGGCGCGTTACCGAGCTTTGCATCGAGACAGTAGCTGGGCGTGTGCCGGTGATTGCCGGCACCGGCTCAAACTCAACCGAGGAATCAGCCAGCCTGACGAAGCACGCCCATCAGATGGGGGCTGACGCGGCGCTGGTAGTCACGCCCTATTACAACAAGCCCACACAAGCTGGACTGTACGCGCATTTCGAGAACGTAGCCGCGAGTGCCGACATCCCAATCATCATTTACAACATTCCCGGCCGCTCTGTGGTCAACATGAGCATCGAGACTATGGCTAGGTTGGCCGAGATTCCCAACATCATAGGCGTCAAGGACGCCACCGCAGATCTCACACGACCGATGCTGGAGCGCCTGGCGATCGGTGACGCCTTCTGCCTGCTTTCTGGTGAGGATGGCACGGCGCTCGCTTATCTCTCTCATGGCGGCCATGGCTGTATCTCAGTGACGGCTAACATCGCACCGGCCTTGTGCGCAGCGGTGCACGAGGCTTGGCAGGCGGGCGATCCCGCAAAGGCGCTGTCCCTCCATGATACGCTCATGCCCCTGCATGATGCCTTGTTCGTGGAAACCAGCCCGGCACCGGTGAAGCATGCTGCAGGTTTACTTGGCCTTTGCTCGCCCGAGCTCAGACTGCCGATGGTCAATATCGGCGAGGCCACCGCTGACGGCGTGGCGGCGGCGTTGAAGTCAGCGGGTCTGCTTGGCGAGGGTGTTACCCGGTGGCGGGTAGCGACGTAACTCACAGGGCGGTCGCCCAGAATCGCAAGGCGCGGCACGACTATTTCATCGAGGACAGCCTCGAAGCGGGCCTGGTGCTGGTCGGCACCGAGGTCAAGTCGATGCGTGCTGGGCGTGCCAGTCTTGGTGATTCCTATGCCGAGGCACGCGACGGTGAGATGTTTCTACTCAACGCTAACATCTCCCGCTATCCGGCGGCCAATCGCCAAAATCACGAGCCGATGCGGCCTCGCAAACTGCTCCTGCACCGGCGCGAGATCGCGCGGTTATCAGGCCTCGTGCAGCGTCAGGGCTATACGCTGGTGCCGCTCAAGCTCTATTTCAACGACCGCGGTCGTGCCAAGGTAGAGATTGGTATTGCGCGCGGTCGCAAGCAACATGACAAGCGCGAGCGTGAAAAAGAGCGGAGCTGGCAGCGCGAAAAAGGGCGCCTGATGCGTGAGAGAGGGTAATCATGACGAGGTGGATCATGGCGATCTGCCTGGGCCTGCTGACGTTGGGCTCGGCGAATGCAGAGGGGTCCGGGTTTGACTTCAATTTTACCTCGATCGAAGGCGAACCCATGCCGATGTCGCAATATCGTGGGCGACCGGTGTTGCTCGTCAATACGGCGTCGTTTTGCGGCTTCACACATCAATACGAGGCTTTGCAGGCCCTGTGGGAAACCTATCGCGATCGTGGTTTGATCGTGCTCGGCGTGCCGTCGAACGATTTCGGCGACCAGGAACCTCACGGCGAAGCTGCGATCAAAGACTTCTGCGACGCCAACTATCAGGTCGACTTTCCCATGACAACTAAGCAAGTGGTGAAGGGTGAGGGTGCACATCCGCTCTATCGTTGGATCGCCGAGCGACTCGGGGCCAGCGCGGCGCCGCGCTGGAACTTCCACAAATACCTGCTCGATCGCAACGGGGCCGCAATCGGCGCCTGGCCGTCACAGGTGGCGCCGCTGGACACGAAGATCGTGGAAGCTGTCGAGCGAGCGCTTTGAGCGAATAAACGGATAAGTCGGCGCCGAGCATAAATTTTGCGATTGCGAGTTTGTTTACGGTTCGACCTCGCCAACAAGACCTTCGGCGGACTGATGCATAGGATCACGCCGGCCAAAGCCAACGTCATCAAGCCCGCAGGTGTCGCCAAGTCTTTTGAAGGCGGGTGGTTACGAGATAGAGCGGCATTTTGATCTATTGCGTTAGTCGGGGTTTCTTGACCCCAAATCCCTTGCACATCTAGAGCCCGACATTCAGAATCCAACACTTGCTGGGAATACCGCCTGACTCGTGGTCGTTAGTTGAGATCGCGCGGCGGCACCGAGGCATAGGGAGAGACCTCCTGCACACGCTCTATTACATGCCCGGCCGGGCGAACCTTGCGCCGCATATACTTCTCCAGGAGACGGGTGTCCCTTACCGTCTTGCGCTGGTCGATTTCGAAACGGAGGCCCAGCGTGGCTCAGAATATCTGACCCTAAACCCGAACGGACGCGTGCCTACTCTGGTTGATGATGACTTTGTCATTTACGAAGCCGCCGCCATTACCATGTACCTCGCCGACAAATATGGCAAAGCCAGATTGGCGCCTGCACCGGAAACCAAAAGCCGGGGGAGGTACTATCAGTGGATGACACATCTGACCAATTCGGTGCAGGAAGCATTAAACCAGTGGTTCCACCCGGACCACTTTGTCAGTGGCGCTTGTGTAGAGAAAGCGTTCAAGAGAAATGCCGAGAAACGGCTCGAAACGTTGTGGACCAATCTTGACGACACCTTATCGGGATCACCTTACCTTCTGGGAGAGAGCTACAGCGCCTGCGACGCCTATCTCTTTTTTCTCACATGCTGGCAGACCAGACTGAAAAAAAGCATGATCCGAGAACGGTCGAATTTGGCAAAATTCTTCGAGACTGTGGCGCAGAGGCCCGCTGTCAGGCGGGCGTTAAAATGTGAGGGAATAACGTCCTGGTATTCATTAGTTGACGACTGAGCAGACGTGCCTCAGCGCAGCACCTCCGCGTCGTTCGGGCAGCCGGCAGCCCGCCATTCCTCCAGCGCCTGCTCCATGGTGAGGAAAACCGCACCGGCTTGAGCGAGGCGGGCGATGAGGTGTTCCAGCATGCGCATGCGGTGGCCGCGACCGATTACCATGGGGTGGCAGGTATAGGTCAGCACACCCCAGTCAGTATGGTCGCACATGTAGAGGAAGTCCTCGATCCAGTTTTCCAGCACGGCGCTGGCGTTCATCAGGCCGGGCAGAATGGAGCTTTCGGTGCGCACAAACTCGAAGTGAGGATAGTCATCTAGGGTCCAGCTAACCGGCATCTCGACCAGCGTTGTCTCGCGCCCGAAGCGGCTGGCATCTTCCTGCTCGATGACGTCACCTTGGCGCGCGTAATAGGGCAGGCAGTCATGGCCCATCATGCTGCTTTCGTAGGCGAAGCCGTTGGCGAGCAGAAGCGATACGGTGTCTGGCGACAAATCCCAGGACGGCGAGCGATAGCCGCGCGGGGTTTTGCCGCACAGCGCCTCGATGGCTGCGTTAGCGCGTTGCAAACTAGCTTTTTCTGCATCGCAGCCGAGCTGTGCTGGTGGCACATGTGTCCAGCCGTGATTGCCAATCTCATGGCCGGCGGCGACGATCGCTTCACAGGCTTGGCGATAAGTTTCGATGGTAATGCCGGGAATAAACCAAGTGGCCTTTATGTCGTACTGCTGCAAGAGACCCAGGATACGGCGTGTGCCCACAACCCCGAACTCGCCGCGCGAGATCGGCGTCGGCGTGGTCAGGCCGCGCGCGATCCAGCCCGATAGAGCGTCGAAATCGAATGTCAGGCAGACCAGATGCCGGGACATGGCTCTGCCTCAGCGCCGCGGTGGTCGTACCAGCAGACCGACGATGGTGTCCTCGCCGAGCGACTTGCTGGCTTCGAGGCGGTGCAGGCCCTCGACGAGTACCAGCCGCCCGTCGCCTTCGCGGACCAGGATGGGCGTCTTTTGACCATCATCGAGCATGCTCTCGGCGATTTTCGCAACTTTGGCCGCGTCAAGAGTCTTACGCTTGGCGACAGGGACGTAAATCTGTCTGATCTCGAACTTCTGGTCCTCCATCCTGCGGCTCCTCGGCAAAACTCAGAAGGGATATCAGCTTTTCTCGGGCGCCAGTACGGATAGCCGAAATTGGCGCCAGCATCGTGATTCCCAACGCAATTATGCGTCACTTTCCGACCAAAAGCTGGTCATGTCCTTCATCCCATTGTGTGGCCGCAGTCTGCCACGGAACGAAGCCAATGCAAATTTAGGTGGGATTTCCGACCAGCAGCGGCTGCGAGGTCCAGCTGTCGCCATGAGCCGCGATGCAGCTAATACCGTCTGGCTGGGTAATGAGGATGGTCCAGGTTCCACCCTCAGAGACGAACAACTCGTACACGGCTTCCTTGGCATTGCCGAGCCCAAGACCGACCGACTGTTCCTGATAGCCCTTCGCGAGCTCGGCGATGGCTGCATCATGCGGCAGGCAAAGGTTCGGCTGATCAGCTTGCACTGCCCCAATGAAAGACACTAACAGGACGGCGGAGATCAGAACGGTGCTCAGATAGCGTGTCATGATCGTGCTCCTCGCTACGTTGACATTCCCCAATGCCGCAAGAGGACGATATATCCGCCCGGCAATCAGTGACGATCGTCACCATTTTGCCGCTTTATTTGCCAAGTGCTGGAAATCAATGGTCGGAGTGAGAGGATTTGAACCTCCGGCCCCTGCCTCCCGAAGGCAGTGCTCTACCAGGCTGAGCTACACTCCGACCGGGCCCGCTTATAGTGGGTCGGGCGGTTATATAACGCTTGCGCCACGGCGCAGCAAGGGTCAGTAGGCGCGCTCAACGGCGAAATCCGCCGCATCCCCCAGGGCACTGCGATAAGCATTATCCGGAAAGCCATCCAGCGCCGCGCGAGCGCGTTCGGCATATTTCTTGGCGCGGGTCAGAGTGTCGGCCACAGCATTGTACTTATCGAGCAAGTCGATAGCCTGTGATAGATCGCTGTTACGATACCCACCATCTTCGAGCGTGCGGCGCCAGAAGCTGCGCTCGCGCTCATTGCCGCGGGCAAAGGCGAGCACAACAGGCAGGGTGATCTTGCCTTGGCGGAAGTCGTCGCCGATGGTCTTACCGAGCGTCGCCTGGGCCGCGGTGTAGTCGAGCGCATCGTCGACCAACTGGAAGCTCATGCCGAGCGCCTCACCGTAGTCGTACAAAGCCTGCCGCTGCTCGGCCGTGCTTTCGCATACCACGGCACCGATCTCGGCGGCAGCAGCGAACAGCCGCGCCGTCTTGGCGGTGATGACAGCCAGGTAGTCGGTCTCGCTAGTGCTAGTATCGTTACTGGTCAGCAATTGCATCACTTCGCCCTCGGCGATCACGGCGCTGGCGCCAGAGAGGATTGCCAGCACTTCGAGCGAGCCATCCTCGACCATGAGTTGAAAAGCGCGGCTAAACAGAAAGTCGCCAACCAGCACGCTGGCCTCGTTGCCCCAGATCGCGTTAGCGGTGGCGGTGCCGCGGCGCAAATCGCTCGCATCCACCACGTCGTCATGCAACAGGGTGGCGGTGTGAATGAACTCGACACAGGCGGCCAGTGTCTGGTGTCGCTCGCCTTCATAGCCGCAAAGGCGCGACGCCAGTAGAGTGACTATGGGACGCAGGCGCTTGCCACCGGAGGCCGTAATATGCCCCGCGAGGTGCGGAATCAGGGAGACCGGGCTTTGCATACGCTCGATTATGAGACAGTTAACCGCCGCCAGGTCGTCATGGACAAGGGCCTGCATGGCAGCAAGCCGGTCCACCGCCTGAGGTGCGCAAGTGTCGCCCTGGTGCTCGATACTGACGGCTAGCGCCACGGCTGATATCCCCTTTGCGGCCACCGGCCACAGTTGCCACTTGACGTCCGCCGTGGCGCTCTGGAGCATAGAAGCGGCGGGCCTTAGCGGTCAAGCACCGCCAATGCAGCAGGACGGGAGCGGTGAAGGAACTCTTGCGAACGAATGACATGATACGGCTGTCTTGGCTGTCAGCACTTCTCAAAGACGCCGGAATAGATGCGATTGTTCTGGATGGCCACACCAGCGTTGTCGAAGGCTCCGTCAATGCCATCCAACGCCGCATAATGGTGTTTGACGACCATTGGCAAGAGGCGCGCCAAGTGCTGGAAGATGCCGACGAGGTCTAATGACACGCTTCTCGGGGGCTGCGTAAGGCTGCACCAACCGGCACACGGCTACCGCGCCGCTATCGATCCGGTGTTGCTGGCGGCGGCAGCACCCGTGCGGCCCGGTCAGTCGGTGGTGGACCTAGGTTGCGGGCCGGGGGCGGCGGCCCTTTGCCTGCTGTGGCGGGTTGCAGACTGCCAAGTGATCGGTGTCGAACTGCAGGCTGACCTTGTGGCACTAGCAAAGAAGAATGCGTCCGTGAACGGGCTGGAGAACCGATTTTCAGCAATCCATGGCGATGTGGCGGTGCTGGATCGCGCGACTTTGGGCCACGTCGACCACGTGATCAGCAATCCGCCCTATTTGCCACAGGTGCTGGCGGCACCCGACAAGAAGGGCGATGTGGCGTTTGTCGAGACGGTGCCGCTCGCCATATGGCTCGGAGCAGCATTGGATGCCGTACGCGAAAAGGGCTGCGTGACCGTGATCCATCGCGCCGACCGCCTCAATGAAATTTTGGCGGCTTTGCATGGCCGTGCCGGCGACATTGCGGTGCTGCCCCTGTGGCCAAAGGCCGGAGCGCCGGCGCGACGTGTTATCGTGTCCGCTCGGCGCAGTGTGCGAAACCCGCTTAGGCTCTTACCTGGGCTTGTCTTGCACCGGGCTGATGGCTCCTATACGGATGCGGCAGAGGCAGTGTTACGCCGTGGCAAGGCGCTGTCGTTGGATGCCCCGCTAAATGACGGAGATGAATGATGGGCCTTGGCTTTTTGCCCTTCATACCGAAACCACCGATCGTGGCGGTGATTCGCCTGACCGGCATGATATCGCCAACGCCGCAGGCTTTTCGCAGCAACCTCAATCTTGCCGGATTGGTGCAACAAATCGAGCGCGCCGGTCACACACGGGGCGTACGCGCCATTGCCCTGCAGGTAAACTCGCCAGGCGGCTCGCCGGTACAGTCCGAGTTGATTGCCAAGCGCCTGCGCACGGTTGCGCGCGAATCCGATCTACCGCTATTTGCTTTCGTCGAGGACATTGCCGCTTCTGGTGGCTATTGGCTCGCCTGTGCCGCTGATGAGATATACGCCGAGCGCTCGTCGTTGATCGGCTCTATCGGCGTAGTTTCGTCGGGCTTCGGCTTTACCGAGGCAATCGAGCGATACGGCATCGAGCGGCGCGTGTACGCCCAGGGCCGGCACAAGGCGATGCTCGACCCGTTTCTCCCCGAAAACGCCGATGACGTAGCGCGACTGGAAAGCCTGCAAAAGGAGATTCATCAGGCCTTCAAAGATCATGTGCGCGATCGCCGCGGCAAACGCCTGAAAAGTAAAGACGATGGAATTTTCGAGGGCGATGTTTGGACCGGTGAGGGCGCGCTGGCCCTGGGACTGATCGATGGTATCGGCGACATGCGCACCGTCATGCGTGATCGATTCGGCAAGAAGGTTAAGCTGCGCCTGATGGGCCCGCAAAGAAATTGGTTTCGCCGCCGTCTCGGCATGAGCCGGCCACCGACTTTCGACCTCGACCCGTACTCGGTGATCAGTGGAGTGTTTGCCGCCGTGGAGGAGCGCGCGCTCTGGGCACGATTCGGACTCTGATGCGCAGCGCTAGTAGTCCGCCGCACTTTGAGCTAAGACTGCGCGGACGATGCCAATAGCGAGTCGCTCCCGATGTTCGGATTCAGCCTGCCTAAGCTTGTCTTCACGGTTCTCGTCGTCGTGGTCGTGTTCTATGGCTTCAAGGCGATTTCCCAGTTGCAGGAACGCCGCGAAAAGCGAGTTGCGAACCGTGCTAGTGCACGAGGTACCGACGCGACGACAAAGCGCTCGGCCGGTGTCGAGGACATGGTAGCCTGCACCACCTGCGGCACCTTTGTTCCGGCCCGCAGCGCCCGCTCCTGCGGTCGTGGCGACTGCCCCTATCCGGCCTGATCGTGAGGCGCTTGACCGGCCTCACTGGCGGTCCTATGGTCTGCCCGCGCCGCTTTCTCACAGCCCTCTGACCTCACCGTGATGGCCGCTTCCCACAGGCATCCAACGAGCTTTCAGAGCCTGATACTGACACTTCAGTCCTATTGGGCCGAGCATGGCTGCGTGCTGCTTCAGCCCTATGACATGATGGTTGGTGCGGGCACCTTCCATCCGGCAACCCTGCTGCGCAGCTTGGGACCCGAGCCTTGGAACGCCGCCTACGTGCAGCCATCGCGCCGGCCCACCGATGGACGCTATGGCGAAAACCCCAACCGACTGCAGCACTACTACCAGTTTCAAGTCATCCTCAAGCCGTCTCCTGACGACATCCAGGCGCGCTATCTCGAAAGCCTCGAGGCGCTTGGCATCGATGGCGCGCGCCACGACATTCGCTTCGTTGAGGACGATTGGGAGAGCCCGACGCTGGGCGCCTGGGGTCTAGGCTGGGAGGTCTGGTGCGATGGCATGGAGGTCTCTCAGTTCACTTATTTTCAACAGGTCGGCGGCATTGATTGCTCGCCGGTCTCAGGTGAGCTCACCTATGGGCTTGAGCGGCTGGCCATGTATGTTCAGGGCATCGAGAACGTCTACGAGCTCGATTGGAACGGCGCCGGTGTGAGCTATGGCGATGTGTTCCTGGAGAACGAGAAGCAGTACTCAAAACAGAACTTCAGTGCCGCCGATGTCGATATCCTGTTCCGCCACTTCGGCGATGCCGAGACCGAGTGCGAGGCGCTGTTGGCCCAAGACCTACCGCTGCCGGCTTATGACCAATGCATCGCTGCGAGCCACCTGTTCAATATGCTCGATGCACGCGGCGTTATTAGTGTGACCGAGCGCGCTGCTTATATCGGGCGCGTGCGGGTGCTGGCCAAGCGTTGCTGTGAGAAATGGCTCACCGTCCAGGACAGTGACGATGGCTGAGCTGCTGCTAGAAATTTTTTCAGAAGAGATACCGGCGCGTATGCAGGAGCCGGCGGCTGAGCAGCTGCACAAGGCGGTGGTAGAGCTGACTGGCGTCGAGGATGTGTGGACCTACGTCACGCCGCGGCGGCTGGTGGCGGTCGGCGACGGCCTGCCAACGGTACAGCCTGACGTGACAGAGGAGCGCCGCGGCCCGCGTGTTGGCGCGCCTGAGAAGGCGACGCGAGGCTTTCTGCGCTCGGTTGGCCTCGATTCCCTGGATCAGTGCGAGCGGCGCGAGGACAAGAAAGGCACGTTCTATTACGCGGTTACGCGCCGCCAAGGCCGGCCAACGGCGGAGATTCTAGCCGAGGAGATCCCGGGCCTAATCGCGAACTTATCCTGGCCGAAATCCATGCGCTGGGGTGGAGGCAGCCAGCGCTGGGTGCGTCCTCTGCACAGCGTGTTGTGTCTTTTTGATGGAACCGTGGTGTCAGGCAGCCTGGCGCTAGGCGGTTCAGCTAACAACATCGCTTTCTCCGACCAGACCCGCGGCCATCGCTGGCTGGCGCCGGAGCCCATAGTGGTGCGATCGTTTGACGACTATTGCACGAAACTCACTGCGGCCAAGGTCATTCTCGATACCGAGGAACGGCGGAAAAGCATACTCCATCAGGCCGATGCGCTCGCGGCGGATGTCAACCTCAGCCTGGAGCGGGACGACGCGTTGCTGACCGAGGTAGCTGGACTCGTCGAATGGCCGGTCTGCCTGCTGGGGATGTTCGACAAGGCATTCCTCACCATGCCGCCGGAGGTGCTAATCACCTCAATGAAGAGCCATCAGAAATATTTCCCTCTACGCGATGCCAACGGCGCACTCACGAACCGCTTCGTCGTGGTTTCTAATATGGAGACAGATGACGGCGGCACAGCGATTTGCGCTGGCAACGAACGGGTGTTGCGGGCACGCCTGCACGATGCCCGCTTTTTCTGGGAGCAGGATCGACAACGCAGTCTGGAGAGCCGCACAAACGATCTTGAAGGCATAGTCTTCCATGCCAAACTAGGTAGCCTTGGCACGAAGGTGACGCGGCTCGAAGGGTTGATGCCGAGCCTGGCAGAGGTCATACCGGGTGCCCACGTCGCTCTGGCGGTGCGGGCTGCAAAATTGTGCAAAAACGATTTGCTCAGCGGCATGGTCGGCGAATTCGCATCACTGCAAGGCGTCATGGGCCGTTACTACGCTCAGAACGATGGCGAAAATGCCGCGGTGGCAGAGGCGATCGCCGAACAATACTTACCGGCCGGCCCGTCCGACCGCTGCCCCAACGCACCGCTCTCGGTGGCGCTGGCGCTGGCCGACCGGGTCGACACGCTTGCTGGCTTCTTCCTCATCGACGAACGGCCGACGGGTTCCAAAGATCCTTTCGCGCTGAGGCGCGCCGCCCTCGGCGTCATTCGCCTGATTCTCGATAACGGCCTGCACGTGCCGTTGCGATCCTTGTTCGAAGGTGCCGTCGAAGCGTACAGTCAGGAGAGCGATACGGCCAGCGTCGCAAACTCTATTCTCAGTTTTTTTGCCGATCGCTTGCGCGTGCACATGCGCGAGCAAGGGCTGCGCCACGATGTCGTAAGTGCCGTCTTAGCGGTCACCGAAGACGACGACTTGACGCTGCTCATAGCGAGGGCGGACGCGCTGCGTGGTTTTCTCGAAAGCGACGACGGCGCGAATCTACTCACCGCTTACCGCCGCGCCGCGAACATTGTCCGCATCGAGGAGAAGCGAGACGGTATCAGTCATGATGGCGACGTAGATGAGGCGACTCTGGCAGAGAACGAGGAGCGTGTCCTGCACTCCAAGTTAAACGAGGCGGGCGCAACGATCGCGACTGCCCTGTCGGAAGAGAATTTCGCCGTAGCGATGCGCGCGTTAGCAGCTCTGCGTACACCGGTCGACAACTTCTTCGATGCGGTCACGGTCAATGCTGATGATGCGGAACTGAGGCAGAATCGTCTTCGCCTGTTGTCGGGCATCGGCGCAGCGCTAGCCACTGTTGCCGATTTTACGCAGATCGAGGGCTGAGAAGCACGATGAATAAGTGGGTCTATGGATTCGGCAGCGGCTCTGCCGAAGGCAACGCAGAGATGCGAAAGCTTCTCGGTGGCAAGGGGGCAAACCTTGCCGAGATGAGCAATCTCGGTCTGCCAGTACCGCCAGGTTTCACCATTACCACTGAGGCATGCAATAGCTATTACGACAACGACAAACGTTATCCGGACGGCATGAAAGATGCCGTAGCGGGGGCTTTGAAAAAAATAGAGGCCGAGACGGGTATGTGCTTCGGTGCCCCCGCTAAGCCCCTACTGCTGTCGGTTCGGTCGGGTAGTCGCGCTTCTATGCCGGGCATGATGGACACGGTGCTCAATCTCGGTCTCAACGACGAGACCGTTGCCGGGCTCGCGCAGATCAGTGGAGACGCCCGTTTTGCCTATGACAGTTATCGCCGCTTCATTCAGATGTATAGCGACGTGGTGCTCGGCGTGGCACACCACAATTTCGAGGACATTCTGGAGGTCTATAAGGAAGACCATGGCTATACACTCGATATCGATCTCGTTGCCGAGGACTGGCAGGCCGTGACGAAGGCCTTCAAAGACAAGATCGCGTCAGAGCTCGGTGAGCCTTTCCCGCAGGGGCCAGAGGATCAGCTCTGGGGCGCCATCGTCGCAGTCTTCGGCAGCTGGATGAACCAGCGTGCCATCACCTATCGGCGCCTGCACGATATCCCTGGGCATTGGGGCACTGCCGTCAACATCCAGGGCATGGTGTTCGGCAATATGGGCAACGACTGCGCCACAGGAGTTGCCTTCACCCGCAATCCTGCCACTGGTGAGAAAACGGTGTTCGGCGAGTATCTCGTCAACGCCCAGGGTGAAGACGTGGTCGCTGGTATCCGCACGCCGCAGCCACTGACAATGGCCGCAGGAGACGGCGGCAAGAGCGTCGCCATGGAGGCGACCATGCCCGAGGTCTATTCCGAACTCAACGCTGTCTTCGAACTCCTGGAAGGCCATTTTTCCGATATGCAGGACATCGAGTTTACCGTGCAAAAGGGGCGCCTCTATATATTGCAGACGCGGGCGGGAAAGCGCACTGCCGCGGCGGCACTTAAGATCGCCGTGGAGATGGCGGAAGAGGGCCTGATCGACAAGGTCCAGGCTATCAGGCGGGTTGATTCCGACGCCCTTGAGCGACTGCTGCATCCGACTCTCGACCCTGATGCGCCACGCAACGTGCTGACACGAGGTCTCGCCGCTTCGCCGGGCGCCGCCTGCGGCGTGGTGGTTCTCAACGCCGACGAGGCCGAGCACCGTTCCCGTGCCGGCGAGGACGTGATCTTGGTCCGCCTTGAGACCAGTCCTGAAGATATCCACGGCATGCATGCGGCGCGCGGCATTCTCACCGCACGCGGCGGCATGACAAGCCACGCCGCTGTGGTTGCCCGCGGCATGGGGCGACCTTGCGTGTCAGGTGCCGGCGAGCTGACAATCGACCACGATGCACAAACGTTTTCGGCCGGCGTCACGACCGTCAAGGCAGGTAAAGTAATTACGATCGACGGCTCGACGGGCGACGTGATGCTCGGACGTGTGCCAACCATCGAGCCCAAACTCGGTAGCGAATTTACCACCTTGATGTCGTGGGTCGATGAGGCGCGAGCGCTCACGGTGCGGGCTAATGCCGAGACACCAGAAGATGCACGCACCGCGCTCGCCTTTGGGGCTGAGGGCATCGGGCTCTGCCGCACGGAGCATATGTTCTTCGACGAGGCCAGAATAATCGCCATCCGCCGCATGATCATGGCGGAGAGTGAAAAAGAGCGGCGGGCAGCGCTAGCGGAAATCCTACCCATGCAGAAGGCAGATTTCGTTGTGCTCTTCCGTATCATGGCCGGCCTGCCAGTAACCATCAGGCTGCTCGATCCACCGCTGCACGAGTTCCTGCCGCGCACCGACGACGAAGTGGCCGATTTAGCACGGGCGACGGGACGCAGCGAGGCCGAGGTGCGCACGCGCGCCAGTCAACTTCACGAGCTAAATCCCATGCTCGGTCATCGCGGCTGCCGGCTAGGACTGAGCTATCCGGAAGTGTACGAGATGCAGGCGCAAGCAATCTTCGAGGCTGCACTTGAAGCCGGTTCTGAGAAGGGCGAAGCGGTCGTGCCGGAGGTGATGATCCCGCTGGCCGCGACCCGTCGCGAATTCGATCTCCTCAAGGCCCGTATCGTCACCGTCGCCGACGAGGTTGCGAAGGACAGCGGAAAGGAACTGAACTATCTCGTCGGCACGATGATCGAATTGCCGCGCGCCTGCTTGTGCGCGGGAGAAATCGCTGAGACCGCCGAATTCTTCAGTTTTGGGACCAACGATCTGACGCAGACCACTTTCGGTATTAGCCGCGACGATTCGGTACAGTTCCTTGCCACCTATCAGGAACTTGGCATTCTGACGCACGATCCGTTCGTTACTCTCGATCAGGATGGGGTCGGTGAGCTAGTGCGCATGGCGGCGGAGCGCGGCCGGGCCACACGCGAGTCCATCAAGCTCGGCATTTGCGGAGAGCATGGAGGCGACCCGGCGTCCGTTGCCTTTTGTCACGAGGTCGGTCTCGACTATGTCTCGTGCTCCCCCTATCGTGTGCCCGTGGCACGCTTGGCAGCCGCCCAAGCTGCGATAGGACCCCCACGCAACGAGTGATAGACTTGTAAGTAAGGTCGCTGGCTGCCCAGCCGCAGCGCGCTTGTTCGCTTAATACTGCGCCCAGTCCGGCTTGATTGGGGTCAACAGAGCGTCGCCGGCGGTTAGGGGCTGGCCAGTTTCGGAGGCCTTTTTTGCATATTCGAGGCGCAGCATCGCCATGCCCTTGCCAGCATGGCCGGAGCACATGCTGCCGACGTCGATCGAGCCAAATCGAATAGGCGTGTCCGGTGCCGGCACGGGCCCTTCTATATCGACTGGCATGAGGCGGCGGCGGATGGTGCCGCGGTGCTTCTGCCGGGCCGTGTTCTCCTGGCCTACGTAACAGCCTTTATCAAAGTCAACGCCATTGAGCTCCTCGAAATTGCTTTCCAGTAGGAATGCCTTATCCACGAGCATATCACGGCTGCCGTCTGGGATACCGAGCGACAGCCGCAAGTCGTCGAAGGCGTCCACCTCGCAACGGACATAGCCCGCCGAGGAGAGCGTGTTCTCCACCTCAGACCTGGGTAGAACGACCCGCCAGCCAAGATCCCTCAGCCGCGGGTCCGCGAACAATGCGCCACCGCCATGGTCGAAAATAGGCGCCGAGCGAACGCCAGGCAAAGCGACGACCTCGAAGCGATCCGTGACATCGCTGATCGTCACTTCGGCCCGCAGGCGATAGATACTCAGGCGCCGAACAAGATCAGGCAGACGGTCGCGTTCGCAATCGAGCGCCAGTCCATCGCCGAAGAGGAAGACGAAAAAATCGTGCAGGTACTTGCCTTGCGGGTTCAGCAGAGCCGCATAGACAGCAGTATTCACTGAGACCTTGGTGACGTCGTTCGACACCAAGTCTTGCAGAAAACCATGGGCCCCAACACCTTCCAGCAGAACCACGCCGCGGTCCCCAAGGACGACATAGGCCTCGTCACACATCGATTCACACATTTTCTAGATGTTACTTAAGGCGCACGCACGGGCAGCGCAAGCCCGCGGGCTGCTTGGCAAGGGATGGTGCGCGGTCGTATAACCACACCATGCTTGTCTCCTTCATCGACGAGTCGATTCCCTATGACGGCCACAGCCCAAACAGTCAGCCGCTTGGCGGCGGCGAAAAAGCTTTGGCGGGCCTGGCTGCGGCATTGGCGCGGGCGGGTCATACCGTACGTGTATTCAACCGCTGTGCCTTTCCCATCGTTATCGACGGTGTCAGTTGGCAGCCCCTTGATGACTGTCGTGCGGCCCAATCCGACTGGTTGATCGTGCACAAAGATCCGCGCATGCTGGGCCGCATTGCCGATGCTGAGCGGCGGGCGCTGCTACTGTCCGGCTCAGCGGAAGCCTTGGGCGATGTACGCCTCGAGGCATTGGTCAAAGATTTTGAGCCCACACTGATCTTTTTCGGCAAGGCACACAGCTGCTCCTTGCCGGCCGCCCTACAATCGATGGCTTCGGTGAGCTTGGAACTGGGTGTCTCTGAGTTTTATCGCAAGGCCGCGCCGATGGCCCCGGTCAATCCACCGCGGGCCCTTGTCACTACCCATCCCGGGCGCGGCCTTGATTGGTTGCTTGATGTCTGGTGCGAGAAGATCTTTCCCGAGATCCCCTGGGCCGAGCTCCACATCTATTCCACGGTGCTTGAACGTGGTGCCCTAGGCGCAACCATTCCGGAGCGTCTGGTACCGGTTTTCAACAAGGCGCGTGCTGCGGAGGCACAAGGGGTGAGACTCAAGCGCCCGCTTGGCGATGCCGAGATGATCGACGCCTATCGTCAGGCGCGCGTACATCTGTATCCGGGCAGCGAACGCGACATGCTGTGCAGCACACTGGCCGAAACCCAGTCGGTCGGTCTGCCTTGCGTGGTACGCCCACTCGGCGCCACGAAAGAGAGAATGCGAGATGGCGAGAGCGGTTATCTGGCTGAAGATGGCGATGCCTTTGCCGCTGCGGCAAAGGCGCTTCTGCTGGACACGGACATCTTCAATAGCTTCAGCGAGCAGGCCCGGGCGAGCCAGGCGAATGGAAATTGGGACCATGCTGTTCGCCAACTGACGCAGGTCATGGTGTGAAAATTCTCTTCATCACCTCGACCCGCATCGGCGACGCCGTGCTGTCGTGCGGGTTGCTGGGCGCCTTGATAGACGATCACGCGGATGCGCGCATAACCGTTGCCTGTGGGCCCGCCGCAGCAGGGCTGTTCGAGGCTGTGCCGCAAGTCGAACAAGTTTGGGCGTTCGGCAAGCGACGCTGGGCTGGCCATTGGCGCTCCCTGTGGCGTGCCAGCGTCGGCCGACGCTGGGACCTGCTCGTAGATTTGCGCAATTCTGTCATGCCGTTTCTGTTGTGGGCAAGGCGCAGGCGCGTCCTGCGCAGCCGGCCTGACGGCCGCCATCAGGTTGAACGTCTTGCGGAAGTGTTGGGTCTTGAGCCACCGCCCGCGCCACGCATGTGGATCGGCGAGCACCATCGCAAGGCGGCGCTGCAGTGCCTGGGTGAAGATCAGCCCTTGCTGGCGCTGGGGCCCACGGCGAACTGGCGAGGCAAGGAATGGTCAGCCGAGCGCTACCGTGAACTAGCCAGCCGCTTGACTGGGTCGATGGGACCGCTTTCTGGCGCAAGGGTCGTCCTTCTGGGCGGTCCGGGCGAGGAAGCCGTCGCGGCCAAGGTAACGACGAATGGTGCCATAAACCTGGTTGGCCAGCTAGATTTGTTAACAGCAGCGGCAGTCATCGCCCGCTGTAATCTCTACGTCGGAAACGATTCCGGGCTGATGCATATCGCCGCGGCCACTGGCATTCCGACCCTCGGCCTTTTCGGCCCCAGCCGTGAGGAGAATTACGCGCCCTGGGGCGTGCGTAGCGCAAATGTGAGGACACCCGAAAGCTTCCAATCGCTAATCGAGGCACCGGATTACGACCACTGCACCACGGACAGCCTGATGGGCTCTCTCAGCGTCGATGCCGTAGAGGCGGCGGCCCTGTCCCTATGTGAACGCTGCCAGGTCTCGGAGCCGTGAGCAGCGAGGCGCTATCTCTATCGGCTGTGGTGGTGGCTCACAACGAAGCACACCAACTTTCGCAATGCCTAGAATGCCTTTGCCTAGCGGATGACATTGTCGTGGTACTCGACCGTTGCAGCGATGACTCAAGAACCATTGCCGAGCGGTTTGCGCAGACAGTTATCGAGGGGGCGTGGCCGATCGAGGGCGCGCGGCGCAATGTTGGACTCGAGGCCGCGAAAGGCGATTGGATCCTAGAAGTCGATGCCGACGAGCGCGTGCCCGAAGCCTTGTTCCGCGAGATACGCAAGACTGTGGCATCGGCGGCGCCAGGCTACTTTCTCGTTCCATTAGATAACTATATCGGCGATCGCCTGGTCAAACACGGTTGGGGCGGCTCGTGGGGCGTCGGCGCGGCGCCGCGCCTGTCGAGCCCGGGTGCGAAGCGCTGGGGGCAGCAACGGATACACCCTAGTCTCGCGCTCAAGGGACCGAAGCGCTGGTTGACCACGCCAATCGCCCACTATGTCGACCGCGATCTGAACGACATGATGGACCGCCTCAAGCGCTATACGGATGCCAGCGCAGCAGATCTCAGGGCGAGTGGGAAGCCCTCGCCAGCGACGTGGTGGATCGTAAGGCGCAGCATCGGGCGCCTTTTCAAGTGCTATGTCCTGCGCAAGGGCTATCGCGAAGGTGGCTACGGCCTGCTGATTGCGGTGATGGCGGCGCTTTATCCCCTGCTGTCGCACTTCAAGGCGTCGTTGGAAGGCGACGAGAATACTCTGTTGTGAAGCTGATGCAGACCATGGCCGGCGCGCGCCATGGCGGCGCCGAAGTGTTCTTCACCCGCCTTGCTGGCGCCTTCGCGCGGCGCGGTGTCGAGCAGACCGTGGTGATTAGGCCCGAGCCCACGCGCGAGACCGTCCTGGCAGGCGAAGGCGCGACAATCGAGACGCTACCCTTCGGCGGCTATTTCGATTTCGCCACCGCCCGCGGCCTGCGGCGTCTGATCGAGACAAGACAGCCTGACATCGTGCTCAGTTGGATGAATCGGGCGACGCGAGCGACGCGCCGAGCGCGACGTGGATGTTCCGCGCCCTTTATCCACGTGGCCAGGCTCGGCGGCTATTACGATATCGCCTACTATGCCGACTGTGACCACCTGATAGGCAATACACCCGATATAGTTGACTATCTCGTGCGCGAAGGTTGGCCAGAGACGCGCGTCCATTACCTACCGAATTTTATTGATGCGACTGCCTTACCCGCCATTCCACGCGACACCTTCGACACACCGGACGATACTACTCTTATTGTTGCTATGGGTCGATTGCACGAGAATAAGGGTTTCGATGTTCTGCTTCAAGCACTGGCAGATCTCCCGGGACATATACTTTGGTTGGCGGGCGAGGGGCCTTTGCGTGGGGCGCTGGAGAACCAGGTAGACGCAAATGGCATCGCGCGCCGGGTGCGTTTTCTTGGTTGGCGCGATGATATTGCTGCGTTGCTGGCGGCGGCAGACGTCTTTGTCTGTGCGTCGCGCATAGAGCCGCTTGGCAATGTCATCATAGAGGCTTGGGCGCATGGGGTACCAGTGGTCTCTTCTGCTGCGGAAGGCCCATCGCAACTGATCGACCACGACCACAACGGCTTGTTAGTGCCCAAGGAAGACAGCTCAGCGTTGGCGGCGGCTATTCGGCGGGCGAGCGCGCCCAATCTCGCCAAAGCTTTGACGGTCGCGGGGCTGGCCAGCTATGAGGCGACTTTCACCGAAGATGCAGTGGTCGCACGTTACCTGGAGTTTCTGGAGCGAGTGGCCTGATGTGTGGCATCGGGGGCATATACGCCACCGACGGCGCGCCGGATATAGCCGTGCTCGATGCCATGGCGAAGGCGCTGGCGCATCGTGGGCCAGATGGTGGTGGGAGACATGTCTCCGGGCCGGTCGGCATGGTCCATACGCGCCTTGCCATCGTCGATTTGGAAAGCGGCGACCAGCCCATTGGTGAATGGCAGCATGATGGCGGCGCGGTGCTGGTCGCGAACGGTGAGATCTACAATGATCCTGAACTACGCAGCCGGCTCGACGATGTCGCGTTTGCAACAAAATCGGACTGTGAGCCCCCTTTGCACCTCTGGCGCCGGCATGCAGATTCCTTTGCAAACCATTTACGTGGCATGTATGCCATGGCAATCCATGACCGAAACACGGCCCGCCTGATACTGGCGCGGGATCCCTTCGGCATCAAACCGCTATATGTCACCGAAGGGGCGTTCGGTGTAGCATTTGCGTCAGAGCCGCAGGCGCTTCTAGCTGCGGGTCTGGTGGCACCAGCCATCGATGAACAGGCACGAGATATTTTTCTGCAATTGCAGTTTTCCAGCGGCAAACGGACTCTTTTCGACGGCATAGAGCGCGTTATGCCAGGCGAGACTTTGGAAATCTCGAACGGGAAAATCATCACGCGCCAACGCATTCAGCCATTACCGCGGGGCCGGCACAACTTCGCTAGCGAGGAAGAGGCGATGCACGCCTTCAACGCGGCGTTGGAGGATACCGTCCGCTGCCACCGCCGAGCCGACGTACCCTACGGGATGTTCCTTTCGGGAGGACTAGATTCAAGTGCCGTGCTGGCCATGATGGCGCGCCTCGATTCGAAGCCGGTACTGGCCTATACCGCCAGCTTCCCTGACACGAGTGCTACGGATGAGCGCGTCAGAGCCGCAAACGTTGCTGTGGCAGCCGGTGCAGAACACCGCACGGTAGAAGTCACCGCGGCGGATTTCTGGCGGACCCTGCCGCGCATTGCCGCAGCCGTGGACGATGCCTGCGCCGACTATGCCATCGTGCCGAGCTACCTCTTGGCGGAAACGGCGGCGCACGATGTAAAAGTGGTACTGACAGGTGAGGGCGGTGACGAGATGCTGGCTGGGTACGGCCGCTACCGGGCGGCCCTACGTCCACGTCTGTTGGGTGGCAAGACCATGCATGGGCGCGGTATTTTCGATAACCTAGGTGTCCTACGGCAGAACCCGAAAGGCTGGCGTGACGATATTGCCGAGGCCGAGCTTTTAACTCATCGCAAGAACAGTCGACTTCAAACTTTACAGGAAATCGACATCGCCGAATGGTTACCTAATGATTTGCTGACCAAACTAGATCGTTGCCTCATGGCACATGGGTTGGAAGGCCGAGCACCGTTCGTTGATGTGCGCTTTGCAGAATTCGCCTTTGCCTTGCCAGACAGGCTGAAAGTGCAGGGGCGTTTGGGCAAGTGGATTCTGCGCCGCTGGCTAGCCGATGCCTTGCCGGCGGCAGAGCCCTTTGCCGACAAACAGGGCTTCACCGTTCCGGTCGGCGATTGGATGGCAGGTCAGGCGACACGTCTCGCACCGCTTGTTGCGGGACAGCCGGGGATCGCAGAGATCTGCCTCCCTGGCAGGGTCGACGTTTTATTCGCGCGCCTCGACAAGAGACGCATCTTTGCCGCCTGGACCTTGCTGTTCTACGCACTATGGCACAGCGCCCACATTCTCGGCATGGCCGGAGATGGCGATGTTTTCGATTGCCTTGCCGACTCTGCCAGGTGGGGTTAGCGCTATTGAAGAAAGAAGCAGACTTGCGTCTGATGGTGTCGTCGCCGCCGAAGGGAGAAAAACATTCCCACGCACCTGAGGCGCTGCCCAGGATCGAGTCGTCGTGGTCCGAGCCGCCGATCCAGAGGACATTGTTCAGGGTATCGACATCGCCATAGCCGTCATCTGTCGTCTCGCCGATGGAAAGATCGACAGTCACGGTTACCTGGCGCCGTAGCGGGCTTCGCAGCCTGACCGATAAAGGCAGCCAGTTTTTCCAGTTCTGAAACATGGCAATGCGGCCAGTATGTCAGATTTACGGGATCAGCCTGCTGTCGCGGTAACGCTTGAAAATCGAGAAAAACATTTCCTCGCTGTCGAGGCAGTCATGGAATCCGTAGCGTCGTGCCTTGGTCATGTCGCTAAGGATGTCGTAGGTGGGTGCAAAGACAAAGTCGCCGTAGGCCCATAGTGCCATGTCCTCATATGGCGTTTGCCGCAGGCCATGAGTTGCCACGATGTCGTTCCAAATAGGCATCTTATCGGCCATCATTGCGGCAAGAGACATAGTGCTGACCGGGCCGACGGACATGGCAAAATAGTCTGCGATGCGGGGCCACAGATGCTCCCAGCGAAAGCTGTCTCCATTGGTAACGTTGAAGGCCTGATTGGCGCAGCGCGCTTCGCTCGCCATCCATACGATCGCCTTGGCAACATGGGGTACGGCGGCACATTCGCTTAGACAATGATAGTTTTCCAGCGAGCCAGGAAAGCTCAAGGGTAGACCGAGGGCACGGCAGACGACAGCGTAGACCGCAATCACGGTGACCAGATTGCGAGGCCTGCCAGGCACGAAATCGTAGACCAGGGAGGGGCGCGAGGCCGACCAAGTCCAGTCTCCGGCCTTGGCCTCCAAATAGTCCTGCTGGTCATAGTAGAAGTTAGGCGACATGTGGCGCGGGTCGTCCTCTTTGGCCGGGCTCTTGTAGGGGCCAAGGTGCTGGCCGTAATACTTGCCGCCCTGGACGATGTGGACGTGGCGCAGGCTGCCAGACTCCGTCAAGGCCTCGACCACGTTTTGCAGCATGGCGAGGTTCTCTGGTACCGACTCCGTGCCGCCTTCTCCATGAGCGGCACGCGCAGCGTAAAAGACATGACTGACATCGTGCAAAGCACCTAATCTGGCGCGGCAGTCGGCAGCATCGAGAAGGTCGACCGCAAGATAGGAGACGGTGCCTGTGTCCAGTGGTGGCATGCGACAAATACCAATAGTTTGCCAATTATTTTCGACAAGGCGCTCGCAAACACGGTTGCCGATCATTCCTGTAGCACCGACCACAAGCGCCTTGCCTTGCGGGCTCATGTAGTCAGGCTCCCGGTGGTGTCGGTGACTTTGGTCAACATGGCACACTCGCAGTAGTCGCCATTGTCTAAGTCAATGGCGCCGAGGTAAAATTTCTTAGCATGAGTATGGGAGTTCCACTTGACCGTAGCTGTATAGACCCCCGCATCAAACCAAGGGACTGGTAGTACTCTTTGACGCCAGAGAACCCCATGCCAGCACTTAGGAAATATACAGTCCACCGTTCACGGCGATGGATTCACCGGTGACGAAGCTTGCCATATCGCTGCACAGGAATAGGACAACGCTTGCAACTTCGGCCGCAGTGCCCAAGCGCTTCAACGGCGTCGCCGAGATCAGCTCATTTCCGCGCGTGGCTATGGTGTGTTCGACCATGACGGTATCGATAATCCCTGGCGAAACCGCATTGACGCGAACATTCCGCTCCGCAAGCTCCTGGGCTAGGGAGCGGGTCAGGCCCAACACGCCCCCCTTAGCAGCGCCGTAATGGGCGTGCCGCAACGAGCCACGATGCCCGGCGACGGAGGCAATATTCACGATAGCACCGCCATCGCGCAGGATCGGTTGCACCGCGCTGCAGAAATGAAATGCGCCATCAAGATTTACCGCAATGGTGCAACTCCAATCCTCAGGCGACATCTCGTCGAAAGCTTTTTCTAGATAGATACCTGCCCCAGTTACCAGATAGTCGGCGCCACCGAAGGTCGCCTGGCAATTGGCAATGGCGGCATCAACATCCGTGCGCTTAGAAACGTCGACCTTGTCCACGAGGACGCACCCGCCGCCCGGGTCGAGATCATCGGCAAAGGCCTGCAAGGCTTCCGCATCAAGATCGCTCAATGCAAGCTTTGCGCCGCAATCTCGAAAAACCCTGGCGATGGCGCGCGGAATGCCGCCATTGGCACCGGACAGAACCAGAACCTTGTCATTCAGATCGAGCATTGCGGCAGTCCTGTCAGCAGGGATGGGGCGATTGACCTAGCGTGGCGAGCCTGAATGTGCCACCTAAGGTGCCGAATGTCATCCGACCTCGCGCTTCACGCGCGCGTGGTGGTGCGGCCTCAATCAATGCAACGATTTAAGAAGGAGCAGGGAATGGCGGGATATGTGCTGGCACAATTGAAAGTAACGGACCCTGAGCAGTTCGCAAAGTACGGGGTTCAGGTGCCAGCGACCATCGAGAAGTTCGGTGGCCGCTATCTGGTGCGGGGCGGCGACATGGCGGCGCTTGAGGGAGAGCCGTTCGCTCCGCGCGTCGTTGTTATTGAGTTCGATTCCGTTGAGGCCGCGCGACGCTGGTACGACTCGGAAGACTATGCCCCGCTTGCCAAGCTTCGACAAAGCGCATCCGAAGGTCGCCTCGTTATCATCGAGGGCTACCAATCATAAGGGATGGGGGCCTCCCCCAATGGGAGAGGCCCCAACGACTTTAACCTGAACCGGATTAGGCGGCTTTGTCGGCCGTGATAGTCTTTTGCGCCTTCTCTGTGTTGATGGTGATGTGCCGCGGCTTCAACTCTTCCGGAATCTCACGTGCAAGCTCGAGGTGCAAGAGGCCGTTCTCGAGCTTGGCACCGATTACCAGGATGTGGTCGGCGAGCTGGAAGCGGTGCTCGAAGGCCCGGCTGGCAATGCCGCGGTGCAAATAGCGGCACTTCTCGTCCTTGGGCTCCGCGATATGGCCACTGATCTGCAACACGTTATTCTCGACCGTCACTTCGATATCGTCGTCGCTAAATCCGGCGACGGCCATAGTGATACAGTAGGTATTCTCGTCCCATGCCTCGATATCATAAGGTGGGTAGGATGACGCCGAATTAAAAGACTGGGCCGATTCCAGGAGCCGGTTCACATGGTCAAAGCCAACGCTTGTGCGAAAAAGGGGGGAAAGGTCAAACGTACGCATGCATATCCTCCATTGAGCAACATGATCCCTATGGGCCCACCATCCGGCGCGGCCCTGTTTTCTACCCACAAACCCGACATCGGCATTCGTGAGCGATACGCATATAGGAAGCTAGATGTCGGTCCGCAAGCCCGGGCGGAATGGTCGCCATGCTGGACAGGAACTCCGCCCTGAGTCATTCTCCGCGGCGCCTATATCGACCCGAGTCAGGCGGGCGATATCCTTGGCAAAGGAAGGGCCTTGGCCCGTGAAACGTACCGACTTGATCGGGCCAGGATGGTTTTGCTGATCCATGCATAATTGGTATCGATGGCTTGCCGTATGCTTGATGGCGGTATTGGCAGTTACGCCCGCGTTTGCACGGATGGATGATCCGTTGATCAGTCGCATCACCAGTTCTGTGTTGCAGGAGGCGTTCCCGAGCGCGGAAGAAATCGGTGAGATCAGCGGCGAGCCGCCGATTGCGGAAATATTGATCGAGGGTGAGGTCGCTGGATACGTGATGTCGGCACACGATATCGTAAATCCTGTAGGCTTTGCCGGTAAACCTTTCGATTTGATGCTCGGGCTCGGCTTCGATGCAAAGCTCAAAGGTGCTGTCTTGCTCGAGCATCACGAGCCCATTATCGGACAGAGCATGATCCGTGAAGAGCGTGTCCAGGCCTTCCTCGACGGCCTGCGCGAGCGGCCCGTCGCACGATCGGTTCGGACCAGCCGTGGCACCGCCGACGGCGTATCCGGCGCAACCATCAGCTCTAAGCTCATGCGAGCAGCTGCATTGGCATCTGCCCGCATAGTCGCCATACGAACCGGCATAGCCGATACCGATGTGGGTCCGCTCGGCCTGTCGGTAGATCTGGATACTTACGAAGAGAAGGGCTGGCAGGAGCTGTTAGCGGATGATGAGGTCGTCGGCCGCACGGTGACGGTAGGCAACGTCATGACCGCTTTTGGTGGAATGGCAGCGGAGCTTAACGGGTTGGCGCCAGATCAAACCTTTATCGAGTTCTACACTATGCTGAATACGCCCAGTGGGATCGGGCGCAACGTTTTCGGCAATCAATGGTACAATTTTCACCTTATGCAGATTGCGCCCGGAGAGCATTTCCTGGCCATTGCGGCGCGCGGCCTCTATTCCTTTCGGGCGACTACCCACAGCGACTTGCAGCCATTCGTCGCCGATACTTTTCCCAGAATACGCATCGTCCAAGGCGACGAGATAATCAAGCTATCGCTCAGTAACAAGCTCAGGCGAACGGCGATACGCGCGCACGGCGCGCCGCGATTTCGCGAGCACATGTTGTTTCGTGTAAACCCCGCCGATGGCTTCAATCCCCTGTCCCCATGGACCCTGGAGATTCTCGTAAAGCCGACATCCGTGGGAGCGCCGGAAGATCACGAAACAGTTACTTTTCCGCTGACATATAATCTGCCAACTAACTATGTAGTAGGAAGCGACTACGCGCTGGAAGAGGCGGGTTACAAGACTGCCAATTTTATGCTTTTCGGCCTGTTGCGCGAAAGCCTTTTGAACGAATGGCAACTGGTATGGGCCACGCGTGCCTTCGACATCGGCGTTCTGCTCGTCATTCTGGGAACGGTTACAGCGATGCTTCTGCTTCAGGATGCCTTGTCGCGCCGGCGCCGACTCTTTACCGGGTTGCGCATAGGCGTGCTGGCGGCGGTTCTAGTTTGGCTCGGCTGGATGAATGACGCTCAACTCACAATCATCAACGTCATCACTTACGCCCAGGCCACGCTGCAAGATTTCAATCCGGGCGTTATCCTACTCGACCCCCTTATATTCATCTTGTCTGTGTATGTCGGAATTAGTCTATTGCTTTGGGGGCGCGGCGTCTTCTGCGGTTGGCTCTGTCCGTTCGGTGCCATGCAGGAACTGCTAGCGCGTGCGGCCCGCATTCTACATATCCCGCAAATTACCCTGCCTCAGGACCTGCAAGAGCGGGCTTGGGCACTGAAATATGTGGTAGTCGTCGTAATCTTCGGACTGTCTTTCTGGTCAATAGATGCGGCGATCTTCGCAGCCGAGGTTGAGCCCTTCAAGACGACGATCATTGTCGGACTAGACCGCAGTTGGCCCTACATCCTTTACGCAGGCATCCTGTTGGGAGTTGGCTTGAGCATGGAGCGGTTCTTCTGCCGCTTTCTCTGCCCCCTCGGCGCATCACTCAGTATTCTTGGGCGTGCACGCCTCTTAAACTGGCTGAAACGACGCCCACAATGTGGCAAGCCATGTAATATTTGTCAGGGCAGCTGTCCCGTTGGTGCCATCCGAAACGACGGTGCCATCGACATGAACGAGTGCTTCCAATGCCTCGAATGCGAAGTTGACTTTTACGACTTTCACAAATGTCCCCCGTTGGTGGCAGAGCGCAAACGGGCGTTGCGGTCGGAGCCAACTTTTTCGGTGGCTGCAGAATGAGCGAGTGGCGGGATCTCACGCCGCTTTTCAAGCCGCAATCGGTCGCTGTCGTCGGTGCAACGTCAAACCCCAAACGTGTTGGCGGTCGCCCCATCCCATTTTTGAAAAATTTTGGGTTCCCTGGCCCAATCCACCCGGTAAATCCGCGTTACGACGAGCTCGACGGGGACTGCTGCTTTCCACGCGTAAGCGACATTCCCGATTGCCCAGACATGGCGATATTGGCTGTACCGGCCGCGCTTTGCCTCGATGCCGTACGCGACTGTCAAGCAGCAGGCGTTCCGGCGATCACGGTTTACACCTCAGGTTTCGGCGAAACCGGCGATGAGGGCAAAGCCCTGCAAGCTGAGCTTACGGCACTCGCTAAGAGTAAAGGGACGCTGATTTGTGGGCCCAACTGTCAGGGGATAGCAAACTTTCATGACCACGCGGTCTCTAACTTTACCTCTGCCCTGGCCAGTGGCGGAATGGAGGCAGGGCCGGTTGGTTTTGCCAGTCAAAGCGGCTTGTTCGGTGGCATAGTCGTGGCTGAGTTCCGCCGCCGCGGCATGGGGCTCGGCTACCTCGTCAGCACCGGCAACGAAGCGGATGTCGACTTCGCTGAAGCATTTGCCTACATGGCGGCTGACCCGCGTATCCGTGTGGTTGCCGGTTATGTAGAAGGTGCGCGAGACGGCAGCAAGCTGCGCCGAGCAGCAGCCGTTGCCAGGGCACATGGCAAGCCGATCGTCCTGATCAAGGTCGGACGCAGTGCTGATGGCGCGAGGACGGCGTCTGCCCACACCGGCGCTACGGCCGGGGACTACGAGGTCTATCGCGCGGCGCTGGAGCAGTGGGGCATTGTCGAGGTCAACACTATCCAAGAACTCTTCGATGTCATGGAGACCTTCGGGCACGGGACGCCGGCGGCAAAAGGCAACCGTATCGGCATTGCCTCGAATTCGGGCGGGATCGGCGTATTCTGTGCAGACAAAGTTACCGAGCAAGGATTGCGCCTGAGCGAATTTTCGCCGGTTACGACCGCAGGTATTCTCGAGAGCCTCCCAGCCTTCGGCTCACCTGCCAATCCGGTCGATTTCACGCTGCAAGCGTTCACGGATCCGCATTCGGTTGGGTCTCATATTCGCAATATCGTACAGGACGATGGGGTCGATGTCGCATTAGCATTCTTCGGCGTGCAAATGCTCAATGCAGACGAGCTAGTCCAGGAGTTGGTTGAGGCAAATACCCTAAACGACACGCCTTTGTTGGTTGGTTGGATGCTTGGTGCAAGCGAGGTGCCCGGCAGGTTGCGCAAGGAAGGCATTCCTTGCTTCGAGGATCCCCTGGCGGCGATAACGGCTGCGGCTGCCCTCGCACGGCAGGGACAGTTTCTCACCATCCCGAGTGACGAGCGTATGCCCGAACCGATTGATCCAGGAGCCGGCTTATCAGAGCAAGCCATCTGTGACTTACTCGGGTTAGAGGACATCGGATCTGGCGAGGGGAATTACGCGCTGGGGTTCGTGCGCAGCACGGTCTTCGGTGCGATGGTCTGGCTCGCAAATATCTCGGAAGGCAGTCGCAACTTAAAAGTGGCGCCTTTGTCGCAGCACGATGCGGAAGGCCTAGCACCAGAGCAATGGCTTGTTGATGCACTTCTCACCTTATCGGACTTGGCGATGGCGCGGCTGGATGTCGACTCGATCACTATTGATCTTTCGGCGAACGGCGTTGTCGTCAAGATGCCCTCTAGCGACGACGCGCGAGAAATTCACCCATGATCCTTTGCGGCTCACCGCTCTCGTATGCCGCGCGTTGTAGCCTGGCAGCAGCGGCAAATGTCTCGTCGAAGCCGGCTTGAGTTATCTCGCGCAGACGTTGTTTGCTGAGACGGAAGGCGTTGGGCGGCCTCTGCAATAGGTAGCGCACCGACGCAATCGCTTCGTCGACAACAGCCTCGGCATCAACCAGCTGCGTCAACATTCCTATTGCCAGTGCTTCCTCCGCATCGAGCAGGCGACCGCTCAGCGCCAAATCAGTTGTGCGCGCGTGGCCGAGTATCAGGCTCAGAAGGTGAACCCCGATAACGCTCGCGAGGCCGACGCGGATTTCGGGCTGTCCGATTTTCACGCCGGGATGCCCGATGCGCATATCGCACAGCAGTGCGACTTGCATGCCGGCGCCCGCCGCCGTTCCGTTCACGGCAGCGACACAGGGTTTGTCGAGATCGCGGATGGCCGATAGGAAATACCTCAGGTCTTCCACCCAGAATTCCGCATTTTCCGGATCAAAGGCCTGAGCTTCCGCCAAGTCTTGACCAGCGCAGAATGCCTCGCCATTCCCGGTGACGACCACGCCCGCGACAGCCGGATCCTGGTCTGCAGCCGTAAAGGCCATTGCCAGTTCCGCGCGGGTCGCCGCATCGACCGCGTTACGCTTGCGAGGGCGATCAAAGGCCAGAACACGGATTTCAGCATGGTCTATTATTTTAATATTTGACATGAAAATAACACTATATCTATTTATTTTAATTCATTAAATCACTACTATATATATCCACGTTGTCATAGATGATCGCGCTGCTTCAAGCCCTTATAGTCCGGAGTATGAAGTTATTTCAACGAACAGCGGCTGTAATCGCGATGGCCTTGTCGTTGGCGCCGGTGGCCGCCGATGCCGACAATGCTCAGGCTGAGGCTGCCTATGACCGAGGCGAGCTGGCCGAAGCGATGGTGATTTGGTTGGCCGTAGCGGAGGAGGGTGATGCGGCAGCGCAGTACAATGTCGCGACCTTGCTGCGAAAGGGCGAAGGCGTGCCGCGCGATGCCGCCGCCGCCGCCAGCTGGTACGAGCGGGCCGCCCAGCAGGGCCATCACCATGCGCAGGTAAACCTTGGCCGCCTTTACCTTGACGGTGACGGGGTCAAGCGGGATCTCGGACGGGCCTTCCACTGGTTTGACGAGGCCGCGCACGCAGACTTCCCGCCAGCACAATATTACCTGGCGACTTTGTATGAGTCCGGTGCTGGTGTGCTCCGCGATATCGAGCAGGCCAAAGCGCTTTACGAGGTCGCGGCGGAAGCGGGTTTGGGCGCCGCTGCCTATCGCCTTTCCCGCTTATACGACCAGGAAGAGATGGCCGAGCGCAACTATGGCCAGAGCGAGATGGGTGAGCGCAACCCTCGCCTAGCGCGCAAATGGCTAGTCCGTGGGGCGGTTGCAGGCTACCCGGAGGCCCAGCTGCGGCTTGCCGAACTCTATCGCAACGGCGAAGGCGAGGGCCCGAACCTGGTACTCGCTTATTTCTGGGCAATGAAAGCCGAGCGCAGCGGCATGGAGAAGGCTACGACCATGCGACGGCAAATCGGCGAGCGAATGACACCGGCGCAAAAGCGCGAACTTATCAAGATGGCCAAGATGATGCGCGAGGCCGTGGACAGGCCCCAACGCGATGGCGAGGAGTGACGGGGCCTCAGGTGAATTTTATTTTCATAGTGATCCGCCAGGATCGTACCGTAGACGACTGTCAGGCGTGCGTCGAAGCCGGCCATTGGCCGTTTGAGTGAGGGGTTTAGGAAGTGAGTCTGTTCAATTTATCGGGAAAGGTCGCGCTGGTCACTGGCGGCAATGGCGGTATCGGCCTCGGCATGGCGCAGGGCCTGGCCAACGCCGGTGCAGCGATACTCGTCGCAGGGCGCAATGATGAAAAGAATGCAGCCGCTGTGGCAACTCTGGTCGAAAGCGGCTCAGATGCCGCTGCGGCCACGGCAGACGTGACCGACGAGACTGCCGTTGCTGCTATGGTCGAGGCGGCGCTTTCACGCTGGGGGCGCCTCAACATCCTGGTCAACAACGCGGGTATCAATATTCGCAAGGAACCGCAGGAGCTGTCGCTGGACGAATGGCGCTCGGTGCTTGACACCAACCTGACCTCAGCTTTCCTCTGCTCCCAGGCAGTCTATCCGTATATGGCCGCCAACGGTGGCGGAAAGATCATCAATATCGGCTCGATGATGTCAATTTTCGGCGCCGCCTTTGCGCCGGCCTACGCCAGCAGCAAGGGCGGAATCGTGCAACTGACCAAGGCGACTGCGACAGCCTGGGCCAAGCACAACATCCAGGTCAATGCGGTGCTGCCCGGCTGGATCGACACTGATTTGACACGGCGCGGCCGGCGTGAGGTCGAAGGGCTGCACGAGCGGGCCCTCGCGCGGACGCCAGCGGGTCGCTGGGGCGAGCCGGCGGACATGGCCGGCATCGCCGTATTCCTTTCGGGGCCGGCCTCGGACTTCGTGACAGGCGCGGCGATCCCTGTAGATGGTGGCTTCTCGGTTCAGGGCTAACGTCTGGTAGACATATCCTGACCTCACCGAAGCGTAATCAAGATCCGCTGCGTGCGGTCAGGCCACCATCCACGACGATCTCCGTCGCTGTAACGTAGCGCGCTTCGTCGGACGCCAAGTATAGCGCTGCATAGGCGACATCCCAGGCGTCGCCCATGTGCCCCATGGGCGCAGAGGCGTGGCGCCGTGTCATGATGGTGTCGGCCTTGGTGGGATCGTCCTTATCGATCAAGCGGTGCCGGACCAGCGGTGTGTCCATCATTCCGGGAACCACACAATTGCAGCGAATGCGCTTGCCTGCATATTCGACTGCCACCGCGCGGCTGAATTGGATTAGACCGGCTTTGGCGGCTTGGTACGATGCCAAGGGCCGGTCGACGAAGGTCATGCCGGCCACAGATGCAACATTGACGATTACCCCACCGCCTTGCTCAACCATGATCGGCAGGGCGTGCTTGCATGCCAGAAACGCGGTTGTGAGATTGTAGGTAAGATTATCGCTCCAGTCCTCTTCGGCTATCTCCACAGGACCGCCTGGAATCGAGCCTCCGACATTGTTATGCAGGATATCGAGCCTGCCGAATTGCTCGATGCATCCCAAAATCATGACGCGCACCTGGCCAGAGTCGGTCGCGTCAACCGTGTGAGCAACGGCAACGCCGCCTTCGCCTTTGATCAAAGCCACGGTCTGCGCGGCTGACTCCGGATTGATATCGGCAGCCACTACTTTGGCGCCTTCCCGGGCAAATAAAACGGCGGTCGCGCGCCCGTTGCTCCAGCCGTCACCGACCGATCCTGCGCCCACCACCAGGGCGACCTTGCTGTCGAGCCTCTTTGTCATGGTCGATTTCCAATCCATCCCAGCCTACCAATGCTTACACTGGCCCGGACGAACGAGCTAGCACACCATCACATTACAGCGTGGTCGTAGATCCCATGTTGTGCCAGTTGTTGGTGGCAACGCACGGCCGACGCCTCGGCGATAGGCTCTCGGCGATGCCTTCACGCAGGCACAGTGCGCCAATGCTGTCGTCGCCGCGCAGACCCTCTAGGACAATGCGGATCCTCTCGTCCGCGAAGTGGCGCCGCCGGGTTTGGCGGCCATGGCAAGGTTGGCACGTTGAATACCTGAAGGCATGGCATTCCGATCAAGATGTAACCACCATCACAGTGCCGACAACGCTTCTCTGGCCACATAAATAGCCATCAAGAGGATCGCAGTATGTTTGAAATGTTTTTGGTACTTGGGCTGCTGAGCGTGATCTCAGCATCGATGTTATGGCGCTAGTCAGAATCTCGGAGACTTCCCGATCATCGTAACTTAGGGCACACTCTGATCTCCACGTAATCGCTATCGGCGGGAGATCACACGTGACGGCTGACCAGACCCTGGCGAAGCCTCTTGCCGGCATTCGGGTCCTCGATATCGCGACTTTCATTGCTGCGCCATTTTGCGCCACGTTGCTGGCCGAATTCGGCGCCGAGGTCATCAAAATCGAAATGCCGAAGAACGGCGATCCGGTACGCCGCCTGGGCAGTATGACCGAGGCGGGTGATTCCCTGATTTGGCTCAGCGAGGGACGCAACAAGAAATCGGTCACTCTAGATCTTCGTACCCTGGATGGTGTGCGCCTGTTCAAGCAGCTCGCCGCCGAAGCCGATGTGGTGTGTGAGAACTTCCGTACCGGCACCCTCGAGCGCTGGGGTATCGGCTACCAGACTTTGGCCGAGATCAATCCGGGCCTGATCATGCTCAGAGTGACTGGCTACGGGCAGACAGGGCCCAACGCCGAACGACCGAGCTTCGGACGCATCGGTAATGCTTTCGGTGGTCTTTCCTACCTTGCCGGCTATTCGGATCGGGCGCCAGTGACACCGGGCTCGGCAACCTTAGCCGATTACATGTCGGGCTTGTTCGGTGCTTTCGGCGTAATGGTCGCCTTGCGGGCGCGGGAGACCTCTAGCAAAGGGCAAGTCGTAGATATCGGGCTCTACGAATCGATCTTTCGCATCCTGGATGAGCTGGCGCCAGCATACGACCGTTTCGGGTTTGTACGCGAGCGCATGGGACCGGCGACGGTCAATGTTGTTCCCCACAGCCATTACCAGGCGCGCGATGGCCGCTGGCTGGCGATCGCCTGCACCAACGATCGCATTTTCGGGCGCCTAGCCGAGGTAATGGGACAGCCCGAGCTCGCCGCGGCGGATCGCTTTGCCACCATCGCCGCACGCGAAGAAGCGCGCGATACGTTGGACGGCCTTGTCTCCGACTGGGTCGGGTCCAAGGATGCGGACGAGATTTTGACGCTTTGTGAGAAGGGCGCCGTACCTTGCGGTCCGGTCTATTCGATCGATGAGATATTCAAAGACCCGCAGTACCGCGCACGGGGCAATATTCAATCCATCGAAGACCCACGCATAGGAGCTCTGGCGGTGCCGGGAGTGGTGCCACGACTATCCGAAACGCCCGGCCATATCGACAATCTGGGGCCGCCGTTAGGCGAGCATCTTACCGAGGTGTTCGGGCGCATGCTGGGGCTCGACGACAGGGCAATAGCAGAGCTTCAATCACGCGGCATTGTGTGAAAACTCGGCGGAACGTCCAATGCCATGGGCAAGGACTTGTCAGTCATCGTGGGCGACTGAGCTATGCCGGAATGCCGCGCCAATGTTCGGTGATTTCCTGGCGTTGCGGCTCGAAGGCAGCTGTCAGGACGGGGAGGGCTTCGTAAGGGCGCGTATCACCGCACATGAAGATGTCGATGGCGGCATAACCGCGCTCCGGCCAAGTATGGATGCTGATATGGCTTTCCGCCAGGATAGCCACGCCCGTGACGCCACCGCTCGACTCGAAACGATGCAAGTCCAGGCGCAAGACCGTCGCGCCAGCGGCCGCCGATGCATCGCACAAAGCCCTTTCGACGCACTCTGTATCCTTGAGATGCCGCGCCTGCCAAAAATCGATGAGCAGATGACGGCCCGCGAAACGCGCGCCGTCATGTTCGACAAAGTGGTCGTCGTCGGCCGAGGCCGTGCGAATGGCAAAGGCATCGTCCATGATTATCCCCGTTTATCGACCGAGGGACGGATCCGATCCATACCAGCTACCACCATGGGCGATCAATAGAGCTGGCGGACGCAAGCGCGACATGCCAAATAATCAACCGGCACTAACGCTAGGAGTAGCGAATGACAAATGGGTTGGTCCGCTTCGTGGCGGTGGCGATCGTAACGATGCTGACCCCGTCGTGCGGGGCTGTCGCCGCATCATGTGCGCCGGTAGGAACTTGGCTAGTGCCGTCCCAACAAGGCAAACGGCTTTCTGCGGATAACGCGATCTCTAGATTGGCGGAGCGGCAGGTCGTTTTACTCGGCGAATCCCATGGAAATGCCGACGATCATCGCTGGCAGCTCCAGGTACTGGCAGCACTACATGGTCGCCGCCCAGATTTGCGCATTGGCCTGGAAATGTTGCCGCGTGCAGCGCAACCGGTTTTGGATCGGTGGATGGCCGGAGAGCTTTCCGTCAAGGCCTTCCTGGAGAGCGTCAATTGGGATCGCGTTTGGGGATATAATTCAAACCTTTATATGCCAATTTTCGAATTTTCTCGTATGAATCAAGTGCCCCTGATCGCGATCAATATTCCGCGCAGTCTCGTGGCCAAAGTGAGAGACGAAGGCTGGGCTGCGATCCCTGACGAGGAGCGTGTCGGTGTCGGTGATCCGGCGACTGCACCTAGCGCTTATAGCGACATGCTGGCCGATGTCTTTGTCGTAAAGGAACGAATGGCAGCAGGCGGGCACGAGGACAGTGCCATGGCGCCGACAAGCGACGCTGAACGCATGGCCTTGGTCGACGACCCCGAATTTCAGCGCTTTGTCGAGGCACAACTGACCTGGGATCGGGCCATGGCCGAGGCACTCGCCGAGGTTGCGTTAGCAAGGACTGAGGCGCCGCTTGTGGTCGGTATCGTGGGACGCGGCCACGCGGAAGGTGGCCACGGCATCGCGCATCAACTCCGCGATCTCGGTGTGGACGACATCGGAATCGCTGTGACGACGACGGAGTCCTGTGCCAATCTGCCGACAGGCTTGGCTGACCTTGTGTTCGTCACCACCGTGCAAGAAGTCGGATCATCGCCGGGACCGCGGCTGGGCATTTTGATCGATAGGGCCGACGACGGTGTTGTCGTCCGCCATGTGGTTCCCGACAGTGTCGCCGCCGAAGCCGGAATCAAAGAAACCGATATCATCACCGAGGCGGCGGGTTTCGCGCTTAGCGATCCCGGTGACCTGATACGGATCGTGCGACGCCAAGCGCCCGGCACATGGCTGCCGCTAGTTCTGATGCGGGATGGCGAAGGCTTGCATCTGGTGGCTAAGTTTCCGATGCACTTCTAAATATGAGCATCACTTGGGGGAGACGCATAGTAGGCGCCCTAATATCCCTTTTCTGTGCCGGACCCATCACCGCAGGGGAAATCGTTGAGCTCCAGGTTACTTTCGATCCGACGACCGGCCGTCTCGAAGGGATGGCTTCCCACGGTGCTATAACATTCACCAAACAAATTCCGCTTGCCGACTCTCATTCCTTTGATGCCATGCCGGACGCAGCCTTGGCCTCACCCGACGGCAGTTATCTTCCGCCACAGGCGTGGTGGCCAACGTTGGGGCACAACGGCGTAGATTATAGATACAGGCTGACCCTCACGGTTCCCCTCGGTCAGGTCGCAGTCGCGACGGCTCACCTCGATTCAGAGCCGTTTACCGCTGCCGGATATCGGGCAACGTTCGTTGGCGAGATACCGCCTCTGATTTTCGTCGGGCCTTACGAGGTGACGGAGCGCTGGCACACGGGCAAGCGCCTGCGAACCTATTTTCCGTCAGAAATGTCGTCGCTCGGCCAGCGGTATCTCGATCGCGTGGTCTCTTACATCGACCGCTTCGAGGCGGACATCGGTGACTATCCCCATTCCCATTTCTGGGTCGTCTCTGCGCCTTTCCCGGTTGGCCTAGGATTTTCGGGCGCAACTTATGTGAGCGAACGCATTTTGCCGTTGCCGTTCATGCAGGGGCGCTCGCTGGCACATGAGGTGCTTCATAACTGGTGGGGCAATGGCGTTCGTGCAGATTACGCAACCGGCAATTGGTCCGAGGGCCTGACCACATATCTCGCCGATTATGGCCTCGCCGAGGAAACAGGTGAGACAGCGGCCCATAACATGCGTCTAGCATGGCTGCGGGATATAAGCGCTCTCCGCGATTATGACGACACGGCCCTGTCCGCCTTCGTCCAGCGCCATCACGATGCTGCCCAAGTGGTGGGCTACGATAAAGTCGCGATGGTCTTCCACATGCTGCGTCGAAAAATTGGTGATGCCGCTTTTGACAATGGCTTGAAAGACCTCTGGAAACGATGGCGCGGAAATGTCGCAGGGTGGTCGGACCTTCGAAGAGTGTTTGAAAGCGCGTCATCGCGTGAGCTCGGGCGCTTTTTCGAGCAATGGATAACACGGGCCGGTACACCTGATTTGACGTTGCAGAATGTTGCCGTTGAGGAAGGCCCATCGGGGTGGCGCCTGGCGTTGCGATTGCGGCAGGACGGTCGCCCATGGGATCTCACGGTGCCCGTTGTCGTTAAGACGGCGGAAGGCACCGTCGTGCGTTTTGCCGAACTGTCGACAACGACCGGGGACTATGCGTGGGACTTGTCGTCGCGTCCCATAGCGGTGGCCATCGACCCCGATCATCATGTCCTCAGGCGTTTGGCAACGGGAGAGGCGCCAGCAATATTTCGCGATGTCACACTGGATGGCGGCGCAGCCGTCGTCGTCGCCGGCGATGACACCGAGCTGGCCGCAGTGGCCGAAGTAATGGCGGCACATCTCCTGGGCCGCAAAGCCAAAATCCGACCGGAGACGGCTCTGACTTCGTTACTCGACGGGCAGGGTATTGTGCTGATTGGCTTGGATGGTACGATCGAAGAGATACTCGTCGGTAACGGCATATCAATTCCCGACTTCGCGTCAGTTGAGGGAACGGCTAGGGCATGGGCAACACAGCTTACCAACGGCCAAGCCGTGCTGGTCATCGCGGCGAATGATCGTGCTGCGCTGGAGGCCATAATTCGACCGTTGCCACATTACGGGAGCCATAGCTACGTGGTTTTCGACGGGCGCCGAGCGATCAACAAAGGCACTTTACCGCCCGCCCCCGAACATCCATTGAGTATTGTTTTCGACTAGGCCGATAGTCAGACGATTCGTGGGAGGGGTAAGGGCATGCGACTGATCAGCAACATACTGTCCCGTCGGAGCGTGGTGTGTGGCGTTGGCGCCGCTGCTGCCACCTGTTTGCTGCCATTGCGTGGTGCCTTAACGGCTCCGCCTGTAACGATCGGTGTCCTACTACCCACAAGCGGCGGCCTCAACGATCATGTCGCGCAAATACGGTTGGGCGTGACCGCAGCGGTGGCCGAACTGAACGAGAAGGACGGCGTACTGGGGCGACCTCTGCGTCTCGCATTTCGCGATTCCGAAGGGACGCTGCGAAACCTTGCGAACCGTTGTGCCGAACTCGTGCGCGACGAAAAGGCACAGGCGGTTATCGGGCCCTTTGTCGCCGCCGGCCGCAAGACCGCAGCACGCGCCTTAGCCTCAAGCCGAGTTCCTTTGTTGACTGCGAGCAACAATGAAGGTGGGTTTTGTACGCTAGGCGCATTCACCCTAGCCCCGACGCCCTACCAGGACTCTTTTCCGCTACTACAATATCTCGATGGCGGACGCGGCCGCTCCTATTTCCTCGTCGGTAGCGGCACAAGCTGGCAAAGGAGCATGTTCAGACGAACGGTCTTGCGCGTCCTCTACCACCACGGCGGAAAAGTGCTGGGTGAGGCGCTTACCAGAATCGGAGAGACTAATTTCGAGCCTGTTGCGCGCTGGATCGCAGCGACGGAGGCCGATGTGGTATTGCTTTGTGTCCCGCGGCGAAATGGTAGCGAGTTCGTACGGCAAGCCCACGCCATAGGGTTGCTTGATCGGATCGATCTCGGATGGCTAGGTTTCAACGAGATGCACGCGCAAGATCTTGGCGCCGATTTGGCAAAAAAAGTGGTAACCGCATCGAGTTTTGTTGCTAGCGACACAGCCAATGGCGTGCCCGCGTTAGCTTCACAGCTGGATAGCCACGCCGGAGACTCTATGCCAATCACCTATTATGCCTTCACCCATTATACCACCATTATGGCGCTTGCTTCGGCATGGCGGTCCGCCGGAGAAGCCAGTGGAGAAGCGGCGCTGAGGGCCCTACCAGATACCGTATTCGAGGGGGCCACGGGTCGCATCGGCTTCGATGGCCAGAGCCGTCAGGCAAAGTTGCCAATGGTGATTGGCAGAGGCACGGGTGAGGGGGCGCTCGAGGTTATCGAACGCTTGGGTATCGTCGACCCGGGACCAGGCTGCAACACCTGAGGTTTATGCCTCAGCAGCCTTGACCTTGCCGGTGGAAAAGGCATGAATACTAAGCACACGGAGCACAAAGCTGCTAACGGCACCAGAGTGACCCGGAGCAGCTGAACCGGTGCCTCACAGGGGAGGAGCTACGACATGAAACGCAATACAGTAATCGTCGCCATCGTGATGCTTGTCATCGGTTTGGCATTGGGAAAGTTCTTTTTGGATGATGGTGGCGAAAGCCTCACCTTGGCACCCAGCACCGAACAAGCCGCTGAAGCACCGGCTGCAGATAAGGTTCGTTGGAAAATGGCCAGCGCTTTTGCGAGTGAGCTGGTACAGCTTGGCGACCAGGGGCAGTTGATTGAAAAGCGTATCGGCGAGCTTTCCGGCGGCACCATGGAGGTCAAGTTCTTCGAGCCTAGCGCCTTGGTCCCGGCCTTGGAGATCTTCGATGCGGTTTCCGCAGGCTCCGTCGATGCAGGCTGGTCAGCGGCCGGCTATTGGGCCGGCAAGGTACCTGCACTGCAATTCTTTACGGCTGTACCATTCGGTCCTAGGGCGGGTGAGGCGATCGCCTGGCTGTACTATGGCGGTGGCGAGGAGCTGCTGCAGGAGTTGTATGCGCCCCACAATATTCACCCCCTGCAATGTAACCTGATCTCGCCAGAAGGATCCGGCTGGTTTCGCGAGCCGATCGAGACGCTTGAGGACCTAAAGGACCTGAAGATGCGTTTCTTCGGTCTTGGCGCAAAGGTGATGGAAAAGCTTGGTGTTTCCACTCAACTCATCGCTGGTGGTGATATTTTTCCGGCCCTAGAGCTTGGCACCATCGATGCCACAGAGTTCTCCATGCCGGCGATCGACCTTGAGCTAGGCTTCTACCAGGTTGCCAAGCATTACTATTTTCCAGGGTGGCACCAACCGATCAGCATGGGCGAACTCATCATCAACATGGATCGATGGAACGCTCTCAACACAACCCAGCAAGAGATTGTCAAAGCGGCGTGTAAAGAGAGCATGCTTCGCGGGCTGGCGCAGGGTGAGGCCATCCAATTCGGCGCTTTGCAGGAATTGCAGAACAAAGGCGTCACGCTACATCGCTGGTCGCCCGAGATCCTAGCAGCGCTTGAGAAAGCCTGGCAGGAAGTTGTCGCGGAAGAAGCGGCGGCAAATGCTGACTTTGCCCGGGTCTGGGAGTCGCTCAGCGAGTTCCGCAAGAACTATAAGGTATGGGGTGATTACGGCTACCTCGACTAAGTCAGGATAAGGCGCGACGACATGACGATTGCGGCATTGCCGCACTGCCTTGCGCTCGCCCGTCCCCTGCTGTGGGTCGGGCGGGTGGCGGCGGTTGCAGCGATGATTGGTATTTGCTCCATAGCAGCCATGGCCCAAGAGGGTGATGCAGAGAACTAAGATCCGATCGGGCTGCGCACACGTGTGGGCTGGACGTCGCTCCCATACAATATTTATCGTAGGGCCTCAGGCGGCCGCAGCCTGATTAGGCGGTTGCTATGTGGAGAGCGGGCGAGCCGCGAATGACTTGGGCGCGCGCGTGTATGGCTTGGCCTCGTAATCTAGTGCTTTTGGCGTTTCTGAGTGCCAACGGAACTGCGGCGGATGCACCACATGTTGTGACGAGCATAGCCCCAGTGCAAGCCTTGGCGACTGGCGTGACCCAAGGCGTCACCGAGCCAACACTTCTGTTGCGCGGAGCAGGCTCGCCCCATGACAACCAGCTCAAACCCTCCGATGCGTCGGCGCTCGCTGCCGCCGACATCGTTTTTTGGGTTGGACCGGAACTGGAGAGATTTCTTGTTCGACCCTTGGAATCACTGGCGAGATCGGCAGCTATCGTGTCGCTGTTGGAGGCTGACGGCATTGTCAAATTGCCCGCCCGCGCTCATGAAATCTGGCATGTTGAGGCGCACTCTGAACTCAGCCAATCTTCGAACATCACCGATCCGCATATCTGGCTTTCGCCTGCGAATGCCCGCGCGATAGTTACAGCGATGGTCAACACACTTGCCGAAGTAGATCCCGAACACATAGATGTTTACCATAAGAATCGTGATAAGTTGCATGTGCAATTATGGGAGCTTGAGATTGACCTGAGCACCACGCTAGCACCGGTGCGGAATATTCCATTCGTGGTGTTACATGACGCCTATCAATATCTTGAGCATGCTTTTGGATTGCGCGCCGTAAGCGCTGTTACCCTCGGACCGGTGAGGCGTCCGGGCATTCAATACCTGCAAAAGCTCACGCATCAACTGGATCGTGTCGATGCGCCCTGCCTCTTCGGAGAAATCGGGGTAGTATCACCAATCGCGACCCAACTTACCCGTGACTGGGGCCTGCGGAGCGGTCAGCTCGATCCTCTCGGCATTGCTCGACAAGAGGGTCCCGAGGGCTATTTAGCGATGATGCGGGCGAACGCGGTTGCGCTCGTAGCGTGTTTGTCAGAAGCGCCGTAAGTCAGCCGTCAAGCGCTATCGCGTCGTGGAAGAATACACATAACCGCGAATATCGCTGCTGCGACAACGACAATCGATGGTCCGGCCGGACTATCAAAGGACGCGGAAGCATACAAGCCGCCCAGAACCGAAACGACGCCGATGATAGTGGCCAGAGCGACCATCTGCTCCGGCGACGACACTAACCGCCTCGCCGCCGCTGCAGGCAATATGAGCATTGACACGATCAATAGAATACCAACGACTTTCATGCCGATCGCTACCACCAGTGCAACCATGACCATTAACGAAAATTGCGATGCATCGACTGGTGCACCTTCTACTGTCGCCAAGTCCCTGTGCACTGTGGCCGACAACAGCGGGCGCCAACCCCAGTACAAATATATTCCGGCGACCGCGAGTGTCACAAATATGGCGGCAATATCGGCGGCACCAACGGCGAGAATATCGCCGAACAGATAAGCCATAAGATCAACGCGAACGGCATGAAGTGATGCAAGGACGACCAGGCCGATCGCAAGCGCGGCATGAGCCACGACACCCATCAGTGTATCCGTCGGGAGCAATTGGCGTCGGTCCAGTGCGGCCAGAAGAACAGCCATGGCGAGGCAAGTGGTACCCGCGCCGATCATAGGATCGACCCCAATGAACAGGCCTAACGCCACGCCGAGCAGAGCGGAGTGCGATACAGCAGCGCCGAAGTAGGCCATGCGGCGCCAAATCAGGAAGCAGCCAAGCGGGCCGGTAAACATGGCGAGACCCAAACCGGCTACAATCGCCCGGCCAAAGAAGTCCTCTATCATCGGGCGGGAGGTTCCGTTGATGATGAGAGAGAAACGATTCGCCCTGCATCGTCGTGCCTGTGGTCATGGTGATGTCGGTAGAGGGCAATGGCGCTCGATATCTGGACCCCAAATAGATTCTGGAAGGCAGGGTCGTTTACTACGGCCTCCGGGTGACCGGTACAGCACACATGCCGGTTCAGGCAGACCACAGTTTGCGTAGCAGCCATTACCAGGTGCAGATCGTGGGACACCAACAAGACACCGCAACCTCTGCGATCTCGAATTCGCGCGATCAGGTCATAAAGGGCCGCTTGGCTGGCTACGTCCACGCCAGACGTAGGCTCATCAAGAGCGAGCAACTCCGGATCGCCAACCAATGCCCTGGCCAACAGGACCCGGCTTATCTCGCCGCCGGACAACACCGCCATCTGATCATGCTTGACCGCTTTAGCACCAACTTCATCCAATAGTTCATCGAGATCGACGCCCGATATCGGCTGGCCGAGGCTAAGAAACCGAGAGACTGTCAATGGTAGAGTCGGGTCGATGGCTACGCTTTGCGGCGCATAGCCAATACGCAGGTCCGGCCTGTGCCATATCTTGCCTGCTTGGCAATCGGTCAGTCCTAAAAGCACGCGAACAAGGCTGGTCTTTCCCGAGCCGTTCAATCCGATGAGGGTGGTGATCTCATTGCGATTCACGGTGATGTCAACATTATCGAGGATCAAGCGGTCACCAAACCGCAGCGTGATACCGTGTGCATCAATCAATGAGCCCCCGTGCTTCCGAGTTTCTACCGTGCTCGCCATCGTTTCATCCCGACTCGTTGTGTGCTGTCTTAATAACGGATAGGGAAAGACACGTCATCGACCGTGGCATCGTGTTTCGGATAGCAAATACCTGCCGCTTTGCCGTAGGGTTCGGCCGAATCGTAATTGACCGGAGGCTGCAATGGATGCCGACCTTTCCCAATTGTATCTTGAGGATTTCCAGGTGGGCCAGGTTGTCGAATTGGGAAGTACGACCATAACTCGTGATGAGATTCTCGATTTTGCGACCCAATACGACCCGCAGCCGTTCCATGTGGACGAGGCAGCGGCAGAGCAATCCATGTACGGAGGCCTTATTGCAAGCGGCTGGCATACGGTGTCGCTTTTCATGCGGCTTCTGGTCGATGGTCTGCTTTGCCAGGCGGCAAGTTTGGGCTCACCGGGTGTAGACGAAGTGCGTTGGCTGAAACCGGTCAGACCGGGCGACACACTTTTGGCCCGCGGTATTATTCACGCCGTGATTCCCTCGCGCAGCAAACCTGACCGCGGGATCTTGCGCACCACTTATGAAATGTTCAATCAGGATGGTGACCGTGTTCTGTCTATGAAGGGGGTTGGGATGTTTGCTCGACGTCAGGAAAGCGGATAGGCGAAGCGCGTGCACGCAAGATAGCCTCATAATATTAGAATTTAGGCACGACCAACATGTGATGTCTATTTCGGATATACCTTATAAGATAGTAAAATAAGAACAATTTCATGAGAATGACTTTAATATTAAGCTTGGAAAAATAGATGCCTCACAAAGGGTAGCCAAACCATCCGAGAAGAAGTGCAGATCCTAACCACCGCTTGCTCGGAATTATCGACGTTTTCGAGCTGAACCTGTGGTGCTTGGCGAAAACTTTGTTTGCTTCAGGCAAACTACAACTCAGGTGAATGTGCGTAAAACCGTCGGTGCCGAGTTGAATATCCTCAACGTCCCTTGTAGCTGGGCTTGCGCTTCTCGCTAAAAGCGGCGAGCCCTTCTGCATAGTCCTCGGTGCGCCGCAGTTTCTCGTAGGCATGGCCCTCGATCTCCAGCGCCACCTTGAGGCTGCTGTCATAGGCCGCGTTGAGGACGCGCTTGAGCGAGCGCAGTGCCACCGGCGCCATGGCATTGAGCTTGCCGGTATAATCATCGATGAGCGCAGTCAAGGCGTCAGAATCCTCAGCCACTGCCGTCACCAGACCCCAGTCGCAGGCCTGCTCGACCGAAATGCGCTTGCCCAGCATTACCATGTCCTTAGCGCGCGTCATGCCGGCTATCCGCGCAACGCGGACGCTGCCACCCGAACCCGGCATCTGGCCCAGGGTGATTTCAGGCAAACCGACAAGCGTCTCTTTTGACGCCAGGCGGTAGTCGCAGGCCAGCGACAACTCGAAGCCGACGCCAAAGGCGTATTTCTCCAGTGCCGCGATAACCGGCTTAGAACAGCGCTCCGGCGCGCCGATATTGTCGGCGAGATCGGACATGCGATCGACCGGGATCTCGGGAAAGCGCTTGACGTCACCACCCGAGGTAAAGACGCCGTTGGCACCGCGGATTACAACCACGCCCACATCATCATCCTCGTCGAACGTCTCGATGATGGCGCGGATCTGTGCCCGGCCGCGATAGCTCACCGTGTTGAGCGGCGGCCGATCCAGGGTCAGCGTGCCGATGCGGCGTTCGGCATCAACATCGACGCGTAAGCCGTCGAGATCTTCTAGCAGGGCTGCGCGGCGGGCGGCGTAGTCGGGTTCCATAGGGCCTCCATCAGGTTCAGAGCCTGGTGTCGTAGCTAAGCAGACCCCGATAGTTGCCATCCCGCAGCTCGCGTCGCAACAGCTTCCCGGACCCGGAGCGCGGAATCTTGGCGACAAATACATAGTCGCGGGGACGCTTGAACCGCGCGAGACCGTTGTCGAGGCAATAGCTATCCAGCGCCACAGCAGAGGCGTCTGTTTGCGCAGGCTCGACGAACGCCGTCACGCGTTCGCCCCAGCGTTTGTCTGCAACACCGATGACCGCCGCCTGTCGCACGAGTGGCGAGCAGGTCAGAACGTCCTCCACCTCCTCGGGGTGAATATTCTCTCCGCCTGAGATGATCATGTCATCGACTCGGCCGATGACGTAAAGCTCGCCATCCTCGTCGAAGTAACCAAGATCGCCGGTGAAGTACCAGCCGTCGCGGATCGCCTTGGTGTCCGCATCCGGACGCCTCCAGTAACCACGAAAGGCTTCAGGGCTTGCCATGGAGGCGATGATCTCCCCCAGCCGGCCCTGTGGTACGGTGTCGTCGCGATGCACGGTGGGTGCAGCGTCGGCGCGCACGATGCGAATCTCCTGACCGATACCGGGCGTGCCGGCACAACCCGGTTTGTCAGCCACATGGTCGCATACGGTGAACGTAAAGATCTCGCTAGAGCCATAGAAATTGTGGAAGCGTTGTGGTCGGAAGACCTCGACGCAGCGTGCTGTTAGGGCGCTTCTCATCGACATGCCGGCATAACCAATAGTGCGAACGCTGGAGAGGTCGGCGTTGGCAATATCGGGGTGGTTGACTATGTCGTGAAACACGGTCGGTACCAGAAAAAGCGCGCTGATCCGCTCTTCCACGATATGGGCTAACGCCGCACCGGCGTCGAACTGCGCCATCGCCACCCAATGACCACCCAGCAGCTCGCAAGTCAGGAGCTGGCGGACACCCATGGTATGGAACAGTGGCATGACACCGAGTTGGACTTCTCCGCGCCGGTAGCCGAGCTGGGTGATGGCGTTACGTCCAGCGGCAAGCTCGGCCGCATGGCTACGCGGCACACCCTTTGGCCCTCCCGTGGTACCCGAGGTGTAGAGCATCAGGCATGGGTCTTCAGTTGCCACCTCAACAGGCGTGGCCAAAGGCTCGCTCGCTGAGAGTTCCGAAAAATCGTCATCGATATTGATACTGTCGGCAGGGGCGGCAGACGCGGTGATGTGCTCGCAAATCACCAATTTAGCTTCGCTATCGGCCAAGATGATGGCGACCTCTTCCGCCGTCGCCCGCCAATTGAACGGTGTGAAAACAACGCCCGACATCTGACACGCCCAGTAAAGGGTTGCCGTTTCCCAGCGATTGGTCAGCAGTGTCAGTAAGCGGTCCCCGGGTTGTAAGCCTCGGGCCACAAGGCAGCCGGCCACGGCCGCGGCACGCTCCTGCAAGTCGCCATAGGTCAGGCGCACCGAGCCATCGCTAAGCGCCAGTGCATCGGCATTCTGCGTGGCACTCTCGACGAACGCCTGGCCCAGGCTCACTTGCCGCTCCGCCGTTTGGCCGCCACCTCGAGCACGGCGCGCACCATGCCAACATAGCCGGTGCAGCGGCAAATATGGCCCGACAGCATATCGCGCACCGCCACCTCGTCAGGGTCCGAATTCTCCGCTAGGAACTGAACGCAGGAGGCTAGAATGCCGGGCGTGCAATAGCCGCATTGCAAGGCGCCGTTCTCGCTGAAGGCCTGCTGGAGGTCGTTGAGGCCGCCATCTTCGGCGTGGTCTTCTATGGTCACGAGTTCGCAGCCTTCCGCCTGCACAGCGAGCGTCAGACAGGTGCGTTCGGCACGACCGTCAATGAGAATCGTGCAAGCACCGCAGACGCCGTGTTCGCAACCGACATGGGTCCCGGGCAGGCCAACCTCGTGGCGCAAAAAATCGCTGAGCAGGGTGCGTGACATGGCCATGCCGGCCCGGCGGCGGCCGTTCACGTTGAGAGTTAGCGTGATCCGTTCCTCGGCACCGATACGTCTCACGACACGGCTCCCGCGAATGCGTCGCAAAGCGCACGCGTCGCCATTTCCACACCAAGGTGGCGGCGAAAGGCAGCATCAGCCTGGCGATCAGACATGGCGTCAAGCTCGCCAACAGCCGTCTCCGCTAGCTCGCGCGCCGTTGCCTCGCTCGCTGGTAGGCCGGACGCATCGGGTGTGAACGCGCGTGGTCTGTCCTCGATACCGCCAAGGGCAAAGCCGACCCTGGCGATAGCGCCGTCGACGCACGCCCATGCGGCTGCGGCGGCAAGGGCAAAATCGCCACGGCGCTGCGCGATCTCGGCAAAACCGTAGCCGGTTCCGGGCGGCGACTTTGGCCATGTCAGTGCTGTGATCATTTCGTTCGGCTCACGTGCCGTCGTCAGCAGACCATCGAAAAAAACCGCGGCTGCGACTTTTTGTGTGCCGCATTGCGACGTCAGCTCGACCTCGCCGTCAAGGGCAGTAAGGCAAAGCGGCACCTCGGCGCTCGGATCGGCGTGGGCGACAGAGCCGCACAGCGTTCCGCGGTTGCGCGTCTGCATGTGTCCAACATGGGGTAGGGCGAGCGAGAGCAGCGGCACGTTACCATTCCTCAGCATCACCGCCTGGCGTACCAGGCAGGGCGTGCGCACGGTATCGCCTTCGACGGCGATGACATCGCAGCCCGACAGGCGATTGATGTCGACCACCAACTCTGGCCAGGCGAGGCGCATGTTAAGCATAGGGCCAAGTGACATACCACCGGCGAGCACGCTGGCCTCACCATCAGCAAGTAACGAAAGCGCCTCCTCGACGGTTTCGGGACGAGCATAGGCAAAGCGCGGTGGCTTCATGCTTGGGCCAGCCGCCAAAGGCGATTGAGGGTGAGGGGAATCTCTATATCCTCCCGCCCGAGCGCATCGGCAACAGCATTGGCGATTGCCGATGGGGTGAGCATGGCGGAGCCGTCGCCCATGCCCTTCGAGCCCACAGCGTTGCGCGGCGAGGGTGTAGTCACGGTGGCCGTCTCAATATCTGGCATATCGGGTGCCGTGGGGCAGAGGTACTCGGCGAAGCTACCCGAAAGGAAATTGCCACCCTCGTCGTAATCCAACTCCTCAAGGAAGGCGGCGCCGAAACCATGAGCGAAGCCGCCGAGGACCTGCCCCTCCGCCACCAACGGGTTAAGGATGGTGCCGCAGTCGTGCACCGAGACGTAGGAATGCACGGTCGCGCGCCCGGTTGCACGGTCGATCTCGACAGCCGCGAGATCGCAGACAACGCCGAAGGTCACGGCCGAGCCCACACGATCCTGCTCGTCCGGCGAGGTGAGCACGTCGGGCGAGACGACAGCCGTTTCCCGCAGCATCGCCGGTTCGCCTTCGGGCAGGCCGAGGGGGTGCCAATGAGCGCGGGCGGCGACGCGCCGAATGGGTAGCCCTTGGTCGGGCACGCCAACGATGCACGCGCGTCCGTCGCCAAGCTCGACGTCCTCTGGCGCAACCTCCAACATGTCACCGGCGATGCGCCTCAGACGGCCTGCGATGCGATCTGCGGCCAGCGCGATGGCATCAACTACAACGGAGGAGAAGCGGTTGGCATAGTTGCCCGAGGCCAAAGACCAGTCGCTGGTGAAGGTGTCGGCCTGAGTGTTCACCGTGATGTCGTCTGGATGCAGACCGAGCCTGTCGGCGACGATTTGCGCCGCCACCGTGGCATGCCCTTGGCCCGCCGGGGTCGAGACCGTGCGCACGGTAACCACTCCTGAGGGGTCGAAGGATACTGTCGCCGAGCCCGGTCCGCCAGAACGCCCGTCGGCCTTAGCACGCTCCTCCGGCGATTGGGCGAGAGTGACATAAGCCATGTTCGAGCCCGACGGTTCGACCCCCATAGCCATGCCGATGCCGAACAGCCGCCCTTCGGAGCGCGCTGTCTCGCGCTCGGCCAGCAGGGCAGGGTAGTCGGCGCGCTCGGCGACGAGATCGAGCACGCTTTCATAGTCGCCGGCGTCGTAGGTAGCGCCGGCTGGCGCCTCGTAGGGGAAGGCATCGGCCGGAATGATATTGCGGCGACGCATGGCTAAAGGATCGAGGCCGAGGCGACGCCCGGCGCTATCCATCAGGCGCTCGAGCCCGTAATAAAACTGCGGACCACCATAACCGCGATTGAGACCAACCGGCGGCAGGTTCGTCAGGGCCACTCGATTGTCCACCGCGATGTCGCGCACCCGATAGCAGCCGTTGGATGCGGCATGCATGCGATACAGAGAAGCAGGCTCCGGCGCACGCACATAGGCGCCGGCATTCATCAGGTTGTCGTAGCGCAGGCCGAGCAGCGTACCGTCAGCGGCAAAAGCGCCGGATACCGCGTCCGCCCGGTCCGAAGCGCAGGAGCCAGCCTGCAGGTTCTCCAGGCGATCCTCGATCCATTTCAGCGGCACGCCCAGCAAGCGGCTGACGGCCGCCAGCATGACCATCTGAGGGAACATAGCCTGCTTGTTGCCAAAGCTGCCGCCGCTGCTCGGAGCGCTGATCAAGCGCAGCCGGTTGCCATCAACGCCGAGCGCTGCACTCATCAGGCCGTGCAAAATATATGGGCCCTGGAAGTTGGACCAGAGGGTGTAGCGGGCAGGGTGGCTTTCGAAATGAGCGATAACGCCACAGGTTTCCATCGGTGTGCAGGATTGCCGCGGATAATGCCATGACAGCGAGATAGTCTCGTCTGCCACCGCGAAAGCGGCTTCCGGATCACCGTAACAAAAATGGCGTTGGTGGACGAGATTGCTGTCCATCGACTCATGGACTTTCGGTGCCTCATCGCCTGCAGCAGCGGCCGGATCCACCACCGCGGATAGAGGCTCGTAATCGACCAGGATCGCTTCAAGTGCGTCTTCCGCCAGATAGCGGTCTACAGCGGCAACGAGAGCCACCGGCTCGCCGACATAGCGTGCTACATCGACCGCCATCGGATAGTAAGTCATGGGTGCGCGCAAGGCGCTCGCGAGCGGTCGTAATCCTTCCGCGAGCTCGGCACCGGTAACGATACCGATAACACCCTCCATCTCGAGTGCGACGACCGTGTCGATGCTACGGATTCGCGCATGCGCGTGCGGCGAACGCAGCAGCGCGACGTGGGCGATACCCGGCACAGGTGCCATGTCGTCGATAAAGCGTGCAGCCCCGGTCAGCAAAGCCGGGTCTTCCTTGCGCGGTAGGGGCGTGCCGAGCCAACTCGTCATCAGGCGACCCGCTCAGGATACAGAACGCCGAGGCCGACGGATGAGGCCTCACAAACGCCGCGCTCGGTGATCAGGCCATCGACTAGGCGCGCAGGTGTCACGTCGAAGGCGTAGTTTGCCACTGGGCTGCCGTCGGGGACAACCCGAACACGAGAAATGCTGCCGTCGGACGCGCGACCGTGAATGCAGGCCACCTCCTCATCGTCGCGTTGCTCTATGGGGATCTCGGCCACACCATCACTGAGCGTCCAGTCGATGGTCGTGGAGGGCAGCGCGGCATAGAACGGCACGCCATTATCGCGTGCGGCCAGCGCTTTTAGGTATGTGCCGATCTTGTTCGCCACGTCGCCGCCGCCGGTGGTGCGGTCGCTGCCAACGATCACCGCATCAACCTGGCCATGCTGCATCAGGTGCCCACCAACATTGTCGACGATCACCGTGTGTGGCACGCCGTGCTGGCCAAGCTCGAAAGCGGTCAGCGAGGCACCCTGATTGCGCGGCCGCGTCTCGTCGACCCAAACATGCACATCTAGCCCCGCCTCATGGGCCGCGTAGATCGGTGCCGTCGCCGTGCCCCAATCTATGGTCGCGAGCCAGCCTGCGTTGCAATGGGTGAGAATGTTGAGCGGCTCGCCGGTAGGTTTTTTCGCGACTATGTCACGTAGGACGGCGAGACCATACTCACCAATGCTGCGACAACTTACCACATCATCATCACATATCGTGGCCGCATGGCGCCAAGCTACCTCCGCCCTACTATCTTCTGGTAACGGGGCTAGCCGATCCCTCATCTCCTGTAAAGCCCAAGCAAGGTTGACGGCAGTCGGTCGCGTCGTCGCTAGAATCTCATGTGCCTCGGCAAGCGCGATATCGGAAGGATCAACCGCTGCGGCGACAGCCATACCATAGGCGGCAGCGCCGCCAATCAGGGGCGCACCGCGCACCTGCATGTCGCGAATAGCGCGTGCTACGTCGTCGATATCCCGCAGGGTGACGATGACAAGTTCATGGGGCAGGCGTGTCTGATCAATGATCTGCACCCCGTCCTCCGCACGCCAGATTGTGCGATACGCCTTACCGTCAATGTTCATGCCGTCCCTCCCAGCGGGGCGCAGGGTGGAAGCACGCGGCTTGCGGGTCAAGATGGCTTGCAAAATAATAATTTAGTTTCATAAAATAGTGTAATATACTGGAACTTCAGTAACCAAGGCGGAACACTAACGCTCCATGCTTGGATTGTCGCGAACGATTATCGCTGTGCTGTTCTGGATCGCGGCTGCTCAGGCTGCGGATTCGTCGAATTTTGATCCCTGGCTTGTCGGCCTGCGCGCGGAGGCTATAGCGATGGGCGTTGACGTCGAGATTCTCGATGCGGCATTGACGGGAATTCGGCCGATAGCACGCATCATCGAGCTTGACCGCAGACAACCCGAAGGGCGACTCACGGCGGCACAATATCTCGAGCGAGTGGTTCCTACATCACGCCAAACAGTAGCTAAGCAACGACTCTCTAAACATCGAAAATTATTAAAATTCATCGCCGCCAAGTACGGAGTGCAGCCACGCTTCATCGTGGCCTTATGGGGCATAGAAACAGATTTTGGGCGCAACACCGGCGGGTTCGGAGTTATCGAAGCCCTTGCCACACTGGCCTATGACGGCCGCCGCGCGAACTTCTTCCGTAGCGAATTACTTGCCGCCTTGCAGATTTTGGACGAACGACACATCGCGCCAGACGCGATGCGCGGCTCCTGGGCCGGTGCCATGGGGCAAAGCCAGTTTATGCCGTCGAGCTTTCTTGCCTATGCTGTGGACGAGAACGACGACGGCCGTCGCGATATCTGGAAGACACTGCCTGACGTTTTCGCATCCATCGCCAATTATCTGACCCAATTCGGCTGGGAAGATAACCAGACCTGGGGCAGGGCAGTGCGCCTACCGACGGGGTTTGACAAGAATCTCATCGGTCTCGAAACTAAACGACCGATCGGCGGCTGGCAGGTGCTCGGCGTGCGCCGACAGGACGGCCGTGATCTGCCGACACGGCAGTTGCCGGCCTCGATCGTGCAGCCCGATGGTGAAGGTACTCAAGCCTATATGGTGTACGGAAACTTCGCCACTACGCTGAAATGGAACCGCTCCACCTATTTTGCCCTGGCGGTCGGAAAACTTGCCGATTCCATGATTGGTCACTAGATTCTTGCCTAGCTTGCCTATTGGAGAAAAGCAAATGGCGCTAAAACCGTTGCAACGACAGTCGCTGATTGGAAGTCTGCTGATCATGGGCTGCCTCCTGGTCGGTGGCTGTTCCGGGACAGAGCTTGCGGCCCATGTGGTCAAGGTCGGAACCAAGGCCGAAACTCAGGTCGGCGGCGGCGATGCTGATCGCTCGGTAAAGGTAGGTCGACCCTATACGATCAATGGCGTACGCTACGTGCCGCGTGTCGAGCCGGGTTACGATGAGACCGGCCTAGCCTCGTGGTACGGCACAGATTTCCACGGCAAGCGCACGGCGAATGGCGAAATCTACAACATGAACGCGCTTACCGCCGCGCACAAGACGCTGCCGATGCCGAGCCGGGTGCGGGTGACCAATCTGGAAAACGGTCGCAGCCTAGAGTTGGTTGTCAATGACCGTGGCCCCTTCGTGCGCGGGCGCATCATCGATGTCTCGCGCCACGCCGCCGAAGTCCTTGGGTTTCGTCGCCAGGGTGTCGCTAAGGTCCGCGTGCAGATTCTCGGCTGGCCCGCAACGGAGGTCGCTACCGCCTCACTATCACCGGCACCACCGCCGCCTGTCACTGCGCCGCATGAGCCAGAACGCAGCTTCTCCCTCATCTCGTCCGCCGTCGCCGCCGAGTTTGAGACCGTGAAAAATTCGCGCCTTTATGTCCAGGGCGGCGCCTTTACCCAACAAGATAACGCTGTCAAGCTGGGTGAGCGGCTATCTCCTTTCGGGCCCACCCTCATTACAGCACTCGAGACCAGCGGGCGTATTCTCTACCGCGTCCGTCTCGGGCCAATCTACAATCGCGATGCTGCCAAACACCTGCTCACTCAGGTCATTGCTGCCGGTCACAGCGAGGCCCACATCGTCACCGACTAACCTATTCGCAAGCGCCGCATAGTGGTAGAACATCAGCCACGATGAGTTTGCTGCGCACCATCTATCTTTTCACCCTGCTCGCGTGGACCACAGCTGCGGCGGCCTTCGACACGACTGCGCGCGAGGCGCTGCTTATCGACTTCGACTCCGGCGCCGTTTTGCTCGAAAAGAACGCCGACGTGCCCATGCCGCCGGCTTCCATGAGCAAGCTGATGACCGTCTATATGGTTTTCGAACGCCTGGCCGAGGGTACGTTGATGCCCACCGATACCATGCCGGTCAGCAAGAAAGCTTGGCAGATGGGCGGCTCCAGAACCTTCGTCGAGGTCGACACCGACGTGACCGTCGCTGACCTGTTGCGCGGCATCATCGTGCAATCGGGCAACGATGCCTGCATCGTCGTCGCGGAAGCGCTGGCTGGCAGCGAAGAGGCCTTTGCTTTAGCCATGACAGAGCGCGGCCAGGAAATCGGCCTCATGGACAGCGAGTTCACCAATGCCACCGGTTGGCCTCATACGGACCATTACATGACAGCCCGAGACCTGGCTTTTTTGACGAGGCTGATCATCAAGGAGTATCCAGAATATTTTTCGCTCTTCGCTGAAAAGTCCTTTACCTATAACGACATTGAGCAGAGCAATCGCAATCCGCTGCTCTACAAGGATCTCGGCGCCGATGGCATGAAGACAGGCTATACGGAAGAGGCCGGCTTCGGCCTTACCGCAACGGCTAAGCGCGACGGCCGCCGCCTGATCCTGGTGCTGAACGGCCAGAAAAGCGCGCGGGCTCGGGCGCTTGAAGCAGAGCGCGTACTCAATTGGGGCTTCCGCGAGACCAAGAACTACGACCTGTTCGAGGCCGGCGACGAGGTAGAGCAGGCCGAAGTTTGGCTTGGCACGGAGCCACTCGTGCCGCTCGTCATCAAGGAGGATGTTGTCGTCACTCTGAACCGCGAGGCACGCAAGAAGCTGACCGTCTGGGTGGAATATGATTCTCCCGTGCCGGCCCCGATCACCGAGGGAGATCTCATCGCACACCTGATGATCGAGGCGCCTGACATGACCTCACAGCGAATCTCTCTTGCGGCGGCCCATGACGTGGACCAGCTCGACCTATTTGGTCGCCTGTTTTCGGCCATCGATTACATCGTTTTCGGCCCACCCGCGCCATGACGACGGCCGCGGCGGGCCGCGGCCGCTTCATCACCTTCGAAGGCGGCGAGGGGACAGGCAAGTCAACTCAATGCGGCCGCCTTTCCGATTGGCTTCAAGAGCAAGGCAAGGCCGTTCTTACCACACGCGAACCGGGTGGAACGCCGGCCGCCGAAGCGATCCGCTGCCTGCTGCTCGACGCCAATGCCGACCGTCTGGATGTCATGAGCGAGGCGCTGTTGCATTTCGCGGCACGCCGCGAACATGCGCACACGGTGATTGCGCCCGCCTTATCCGCCGGCACCTGGGTGCTGTGCGATCGCTTCACGGATTCCACCATGGCCTATCAGGGTCTCGCCATGGGGCTTGGTCGTCCTGTTATCGAGAGCCTGCACCGCCTTGCCGTCGGCACCCTGGTTCCCGACCTGACCCTGGTGCTAGATCTACCGGTGGTGGAGAGCCTGCCGCGGGCGCTTCGGCAAGGCGGCGACGATCGCTACGAAAGCCGCGATGTGGCGTTTCACGAGGCTTTGCGCCAAGCCTACCTGGACATTGCCGCGCGCGAGCCGGAACGGTGTATCGTCATCCATGCCGACGGTGACGAAGAGACCGTGGCCACCGCAATTCAAAAATATATGCACGATGCTTGAGTGGGACACCCTGACGCCTCGGGCAAACCCGGACCTGCTTGGCCACGAGGCGGCCGAAAAGACCATGCGAGCAACCTTCGAATCCGACTGCCTTGCTCATGCCTGGCTGATCAGCGGTCCGCGAGGGGTGGGCAAGGCGACACTCGCCTTCCGCTTCGCCCGCTTTGTGCTGACCGGCGACGCAGCCCAGAACGAACTGCTCAGTGATGATAGCGCCGGTGGACTGTGGGTGGATCCCGAAGACCCCGTCTTTTCTCGTGTCGCTTCGGGTGGACACACGGACCTGCTTACCCTTGAGCGCGGCCGCGACACCAAAGGTAAGCAGCGTGGAGAAATTATCGTCGAGGACGCCCGCCGTCTCGGTGATTTCCTGTCGCTGACCGCCGGCGAGGGTGGCTGGCGCGTTGTCGTGATCGACGCCGCCGACGAACTCAACCGCAATGCGGCCAATGCGCTTCTCAAGCTTGTGGAGGAGCCGCCGCCGCGCGCGCTGCTGCTGCTCGTTTGCCACGTGCCAGGCCGCGTCAGCGCTACCTTGCGTAGCCGCTGCCGGCGCTTGGGTCTGGCGCCACTCAACAACGCGACGGTCGCCGATTTACTGCAGGGTTGGCAGCCCGGTCTTGACGCCGACGATGTCCACGGCCTCACGCATCTTGCCGAAGGCTCGCCGGGGCGCGCGCTGGCGCTAGCGGAAGCGGGCGGCATGGCGCTGTATCGCGAGCTTGTCGGCCTGATCGCCAGCGCCCCGGGGATCGACGCGCAAGCGCTGCACGGTTTCGGCGACAAGTTAGCGAGCCGCGGCAACGAGGATACCTTCGCCCAAGCCATGGCTCTGCTCAGCGGTTGGCTGGCCCGCCTGGTCGGTAGTGCCGCGCGCGGCGTCGCTTTCGTCGAGCTGGTGCCGGGCGAGGCTCGGACCGCCAAACGCCTGTTGGCGGCACGCGACCTTGATCAATGGCTGGAGCTGTGGGAAAAGGTCGGCGACCTCGCGGCGCGCGCCGGCCGCGTCAATCTCGACCGCAAGCAGATCGTACTGGGCGTTTTTACCGCGCTGGAACGCAACGCGCGCGCCTGACCGGTTACACAGCAGGAGAGCTCGCGCATGCCGGGACCGACGGCCTATTACGTCACAACACCCATCTATTATGTCAACGACGTGCCCCATCTCGGGCACGCCTACACGACGATTGCCTGCGACGCGCTGTCGCGCTTCATGCGCCTTGACGGCCGCAAGGTCATGTTCCTGACTGGCACCGACGAGCATGGCCAAAAGGTAGAGAAGTCCGCCGCTGCCGCGGGCGAAGACCCGCAGGTGTTTACCGACCGGGTGTCGCAGCATTTCCGTGATTTAACGGGCGTGCTCGGCTGCGCCAATGACGACTTCATCCGCACCACCGAGCCACGCCACGCTGCAGCCAGCCAGGCGATCTGGTCGGCGTTGGCCGCAGCCGGAGATATCTATCTCAACAAGTACGACGGCTGGTACTCGGTGCGCGACGAGGCCTATTTCGCCGAACAAGAGCTCATCGAGGGCCCCGACGGCGAGAAGCTTACGCCGGCTGGCGCGCCGGTGGAGTGGGTCGAGGAGCCGAGTTATTTCTTCCGCTTGTCGCGCTGGCAAGAGCCGTTGCTGGCCCATTACGAGGCCAACCCGGATGCCATTCTGCCCGAGAGCCGACGCAACGAGGTGCTGAGCTTCATTCGCGGCGGCCTGCAGGATCTTTCGATCTCGCGCACTAGCTTCAAATGGGGCGTACCGGTGCCGGGCGATGACGAGCATATCATGTATGTCTGGCTCGACGCGCTAACCAACTATCTGACTGCCGTCGGCTATCCCGACACTGACGGCGAGGCCTACAAGACCTTTTGGTCAGAGGTGCTGCATGTGGTCGGGAAAGACATCCTGCGCTTCCACGCGGTCTATTGGCCAGCATTCCTGATGTCCGCCGGCATGATGCCACCTAAGCGCGTCTTCGCTCACGGCTGGTGGACGGTCGAGAGTGAGAAAATGTCCAAAACCATCGGCAATGTCGTCGAGCCCTTCGACCTCGTCGCCACCTATGGTCTCGATCAAGTGCGTTATTTCCTCTTGCGCGAAGTACCTTTCGGCAATGACGGCGATTTTTCGCGCGCGGCCATGATCCATAGAATAAATAGCGATTTAGCGAATGATTTCGGAAATTTGGCGCAACGTGTTCTGAGTATGATTCAAAAGAATTGCGACGCCGCCGTGCCTAATCCCGGAGCCTACAGCGGCGACGACACGGCGTTTCTGGATAGTGCCAACTCATTGATCGCCGAGCTGCGACCGCTAATGGAGCGCCAGGCGCTCCACGCGGCGCTGGAAAGCCTTTGGGGCGTCGTTCGCGCCGCCAATTCCTATGTCGATCGCCAGGCACCCTGGACCCTGCGCAAAACCGATCCGAAACGCATGGCGACGGTACTCTATGTCCTGGCCGAGACCATCCGCCATCTGGCTATCTTGGTGCAGCCATTCATGCCGGACGCCGCCGGCAAGATGCTCGACCAGCTCGCCGTACCGGGCGACGCGCGAGATTTTTCCCATCTCGGCCCAGGCCATGCGTTACATGCCGGTGTCGCATTACCCAAGCCAGAAGGCGTGTTTCCTCGCATCGAAGCCGAGGCCGAGTGATGCTTGTAGATAGCCATTGCCATCTCGATTTTCCGGACTATGCAGACGATCTCGACAATGTGGTGGCGCAGGCGCGACAGGCTGGTGTCGGCGTGATCCAGACCATCAGCACCCGCATGACCACCTTTCCCAAAGTGCTAGCGTTGGCAAAACGTTACGACGATATGTACTGCTCCGTCGGCGTGCATCCCCATAATGCGGGAGACGAGGGCGACGTCACCAGCGCCGAACTGGTTGCGGCAATCAAACATGCCGAGGTCATCGGCATCGGCGAGACGGGACTCGATTACTATTACAAACACAGCCCGCGCGAAGCCCAACGGGCTAGCTTCCGCAGCCACATCGCAGCGGCACGCGAGAGCGGTCTGCCGCTGATCGTTCATAGTCGCAACGCCGACGAAGACACTGCCGAGATTTTGCGCGACGAAGCCGGGAAGGGCGCCTTTTTTGGCCTCATCCATTGCTTCACCTCGGGGCGGGCACTGGCTGAGACGGCCTTGGCGCTTGGTATGAGCATCTCGATCTCGGGTATCGTGACCTTTCGCAACGCGCAGGCGTTGCGCAACATCGTGCGCGAAATCCCGCTCAACCGGCTGTTGATCGAGACCGATGCACCATTTTTGGCGCCAGCGCCCAATCGTGGCCGCCGCAACGAACCCGCCTATGTCGCCCATACCGCAGCGGCGATCGCCGATTTGCTGGATGTCCCAACGGAACGCCTGGCCGAGGCGACAACGGCAAACTTTCATGCGCTATTTCGCGAGGCCCGTGCTGCCGTTGCAGCTGCCTGAGATGGAACCGGAGCTGTTCAACGTACTATTGGGCGGAGCAATCCGCGATCCATTGTTGTGGATCATCGGCACCGTTTTCGGCTGGGATCAGAAGCGCCCAGCGCGATTGACACTGGCCTATCTCATAACCGCGGGAAGCCTGTGGGGTACCATCCGCGTTGCCGTTTATATTGGCTTCGGCGAGACTCTCGGGCTGCAATGGGCCACATTCGTCGTAGCCATTTGCGTCGTTTTAATGCTGGTCTTTGGCTTTATCGTGCGCGAAGCTCGCTGGTACTTTGCCAAACCACGATGAATAATTTCCCATAATATACATTATGCGACATTCCCAAATACCTAATCCCGGCCCGATCGAGCAGCTTTTAGCGATCATGGTCAAGTTACGGGATCCGGATGGCGGATGTCCTTGGGATATTGAGCAAAATTTTTCTTCCATCGCCCCCCACACCATCGAGGAAGCCTACGAGGTCGCCGCAGCAATTGCAGAGAACGATATGCCAGGGCTTGCGGACGAGCTCGGCGATCTGCTGTTTCAGATTGTTTTCTACGCCCAGATGGCGGCCGAAGACGGCGCCTTTGATTTTGCCACAGTTGTCGGTGCCGTGATCGAAAAAATGCTGAGAAGGCATCCTCATGTATTCGGCAATGCCGATATCACCACATCTGCGGCACAGACACGTTCCTGGGAAACCCTAAAAGCCAAAGAGCGCGCTGCCAAGGCCTCCGATGGCGATATTAGCGCCCTGGCCGGGGTGGCTCGCGCCCTGCCCGCCTTATCGCGAGCGGTAAAGCTGCAGAAACGCGCTGCGCGCGTCGGCTTCGATTGGTCAGGTTTGGGCCCGGTGCTCGACAAGCTGCGCGAAGAACTTGTGGAATTAGAAGCGGAAGTGGCCGAGGACGATGCGTTACCTGAGCGCTTGGTAGAGGAAGTGGGCGACCTCTTGTTCGTCTGTGCGAACATCGCCCGACACACCGGTGTCGATGCAGAAGCCGCCTTGCGCGGTGCCAACAACAAGTTCGAGAGTCGCTTTCGGCGCATCGAAGCCTTCCTGGCAGAAGCCGGCAAGCAGGCCGAAGATTCGTCGCTTGCCGAGCTTGACACGCTCTGGGATCGCGCCAAAGATGAGGAAAGCTGATAAGCGCGTTATCGTGACACCTATCTGGTCGTCGAAACTCGCATTCCCGAGATGATCATCTAATTTAACGACTGCGTACCCGGGCGAACAGGTGAAATGGATCGCCTGCGGAAGAAGCAAAATACGCCAATGCATCAGGGAATGAAGACATGGTCTTCGAGTCATTGCCCGACTGGGACAAGCCGCAGCTCACGTTCTCCGGAAACATCACAATCGACTGATGCCAGAGGTTGCGGCTGAAGCTTAACTTAATTTCCTCGTCTACGGACTTCGCCACTAAGCCCAGCGTGAGCACTTCGTTGGCGACGCGCCGCTGCCCGACGACGCGGTGGCGCGGCTAACAGAGGCTGACGCATCAGTCATGAGCCAGGAGATGGATGAGGCTGGAGGTGTCCCAGCGACCACCATCGCGAGCCTGGACCTGGGCGTAGAACTGGTCCACCAGCGCCGTCATGGGCAGGCGGGCACCATTGCGCCCCGCCTCTTCTAACGCAATCTTTAAGTCTTTTCGCATCCAATTGACAGCAAATCCAAATTCAAATTCATCACGCACCATAGTGCTGGCTCGATTCTCCATCTGCCAGGAGCCCGCCGCACCCTTCGAAATAACGTCCTTGACAAGTTCACCGTCGAGCCCCGCCTTGGTCGCAAAGTTAAACGCCTCTGCCAAGCCCTGTAGCACGCCGGCTATGCAAATCTGGTTGACCATCTTGGTGAGTTGACCGCTGCCGACCGGACCCATCAGGGTGACAGCGCGGCTGAAGGCATCCATGATAGGCCACGCGATCGCAAAGGTCGCATCATCGCCGCCGACCATAACCGTGAGCACGCCGTTCTCCGCCCCCGCCTGGCCGCCCGAAACTGGTGCATCCAGAAAGCCCACACCCTCCGCCACTGCGGCCTCGGCGACCTCGCGGGCGAGGTCTCCGGAATCGGTGGTGTGATCGATCAGAATAGCGCCCGAGGCTATGCCGGCGAGAATACCGTCATCGCCGTAGGTGACGCTGCGCACGTCGTCATCGTTGCCAACACACATGAAGACGATCTCGCGCCCTGCCGCCGCTGCCGCAGGCGTCGGTGCGCTAGCGCCACCATGCTCGGTGACCCAGCCCTCGGCCTTGGATGCCGTGCGATTGTAGACCACCACGTCGTGGCCCGCCTTGGCAAGATGACCCGCCATCGGATACCCCATCACGCCTAGACCAACGAAGGCGACTTTCGCCATTTTCCCGTACTCCTGCCCTGTCTGAGAATGGGCCGCATATACCCCACGCGTAGCCAAAAGAAAAGCGGCCGCACCCCGACAGCAGGGTACGGCCGCTCCAAGCGTACGCAGCTCTGCCTTAGAACATGCCGCCGCCCATGCCGCCCATGCCGCCCATGCCGCCCATGCCGCCCATATCGGGAGCACCGGCCGGTGCATCGCTCTTCTCTTCCGGACGGTCAGCAACCATCGCTTCGGTGGTGATCAGCAGACCCGCCACCGAGGCAGCATCCTGCAAGGCGGCGCGAACCACCTTAGCCGGATCGACAAGGCCCTTCTTCAGCAGGTCGCCGTAAACCTCATTCTGAGCATCGAAGCCAAACTTAGTATCCTTCGACTCGGCGACCTTGCCAGCGACCACCGAGCCATCAACGCCAGCATTCTCCGCGATTTGGCGTAACGGCTGGCTGAGAGAGCGGCGCACAATATCGACGCCGACCTGCTGGTCGTGGTTCTCCGGCTCGATCTTATCGAGAACCTTTGTCGCGTAGATCAAGCTTGTACCACCACCAGGCACGATGCCCTCCTCAACTGCAGCACGGGTCGAGTGTAAGGCGTCCTCGACGCGATCCTTGCGCTCCTTGACCTCGGTCTCGGTGATACCGCCGACTCGGATTACCGCAACACCACCGGCCAACTTGGCAAGGCGTTCCTGAAGCTTCTCGCGGTCGTAGTCAGAGCTAGTCTCGTCGACCTGCCTGCGGATCTGCTCGCAGCGGCCGTTGATGGTCTTACGGGCACCCGCCCCCTCGACGATCGTCGTGTCGTCCTTGGTGATCACCACGGTCTTCGTGGTCCCGAGCATATCGAGTGTGACACCTTCGAGCTTAATGCCGAGGTCCTCCGAGATCACCTGACCGCCAGTCAGCACCGCTATATCCTCGAGCATCGCCTTGCGGCGATCTCCGAAGCCGGGCGCCTTAACGGCCGCGACCTTGAGACCACCACGCAGCTTGTTGACCACCAGAGCGGCAAGCGCCTCGCCCTCGATATCCTCGGCGATCACCAACAGTGGGCGTGACGACTGCATCACAGCCTCGAGCACGGGCAGCATGGCCTGCAGGTTAGAGAGCTTCGCCTCGTGGATCAGGATGTAGGGATTTTCGAGTTCGACCTCCATCTTCTCCGCATTGGTCACGAAGTACGGCGATAGGTAGCCTCGGTCGAACTGCATACCTTCGACCACATCGAGTTCTGTCTCGAGGCCCTTGGCTTCTTCGATCGTGATCACGCCTTCCTTGCCAACACGCTCCATAGCGTTGGCAATGATGTCACCTATCTCTCGCTCGCCGTTGGCCGAGATGGTGCCGACCTGGGCGATTTCCTCGTGGCTCTGCACCTTGCGGGCGCGCTTTCCGACCTGCTTGACTACCGCGTCAACGGCGAGGTCGACGCCGCGCTTGAGATCCATCGGGTTCATGCCCGCGGCCACCGACTTCATGCCTTCGCGGAAGATCCCCTGGGCGAGCACGGTCGCGGTCGTGGTGCCGTCACCGGCAATATCGCTGGTCTTCGAGGCGACCTCACGGACCATCTGTGCGCCCATGTTTTCAAACTTGTCAGAAAGCTCAATCTCCTTAGCGACGGTAACACCATCCTTGGTGATGCGCGGTGCCCCGAAAGCCTTGTCGAGGACCACATTGCGGCCCTTAGGCCCGAGCGTGACCCTGACCGCATCGGCTAGGATATCGACGCCCCGCGCCATGCGCTGGCGGGCGTCCATACTGAATCTTACGTCTTTGGCTGCCATGACCAGGCCCCTATTCGATTATTCCCATGATGTCGGATTCCTTCATGATCAACAGGTCGTCCCCATCGATCTTGACTTCCGTGCCTGACCACTTGCCAAACAGCACAGTGTTACCTTTTCGAACGTCGAGCGGCTGCAACTTGCCGGCCTCGTCACGGGTGCCCGGTCCGACGGCGAGCACCTTACCCTGACTAGGCTTTTCCTTGGCGGTATCGGGAATGATAATCCCGCCCGCAGTCGTCTCCTCCTCACCGATGCGTTGAACCAGCACCCGGTCGTGAAGTGGCCTGACTTTCATGAGTCCTTCTCCCTCGCTTGCGCGTCTCATCGGCGAACACGATTTGGCACTGTCGCGACAAGACTGCCAATAGCCGTCGCCGGGATATATGTAGGGCAACCGGTGCTGTCAAGCAGCGGAAGGGATCGCCTCGCTCGATTGCGGGTAAATTCTGCTGCAATAGTCGAGGCGATGAGCAAAACGGGCAAGATTGGCACGCTCCAAAACTTCCCTGGACTGGGCCGACATTTCGTCATCACGGGGGGGTCATATCCTCAGCATATTAGTTAGAGACAGGCTAGGGTAACCCCTCTTCCAACGGCACGTAGAGACCGCAGCTAGCTCTACCTGCAAGCGTCCCCCGCGAATTCGCCACTCGCCAAAGATCTGGAGAATCAGCGCGGTCCGGCCAGGCGCCCTGTAGCGCCATGCCTTTTTCAGGTCGCGCTGTTGCACGGGGCTCAAAGCCACCACATCGATAATGAATGCTTCCAGTTGCCCATCAGGTGTGGCGTTAGGGATTCGCCAGCAGCTTCAACCTTTCCGACACCAAACTAAAGTGGCGGACCATTGCACCCATAGCCGCAGTGCCTCGGCCATCGTCACCTACAGCCAGACGGCACTGGTCAGGCCAACCGCTTCTGCCAAGCCTGCAGAATCATTGTGGACGACCGCCACGTTACGGCCACTCGAAAGCGCCGAATAGAACCTAGGCTACTCCAACGGCAAGAACTGAACCATCCATATGCCTGTTCTTGTCGCGTCTCTTGTTCAGGTCACTCTGTTTCGTCGTTCTGATTCGCCTCGAAAAGCTGGATCGGCGCCACCGGCATCACCGTTGAGATAGCGTGCTTGTATACTAGCTGCGATATTCCATCGCGACGCAACAGCACACAAAAATTATCGAACCAGGTGATCACACCCTGCAACTTCACCCCGTTTACCAAGAACACGGTTAACGGCGTCTTGTTCTTCCGCACATAGTTCAGGAATACGTCCTGAACGTTTTGCGATTTCTCCGCTGCCATTATCCCCCCATTCCGTTCCGTACGGACCGGAAGTCCTTCTCGTATTAGCAACGTGCAAATTCCACGCTCTACCGAACCATTATACCAACGCTTTTTGGCCCGCTGCGCAAGCCCATGTAGTTGCTAAGAGGAACTCGCGAAGGCAAGATACAAGGTGAGAAGGTGCTCAGTCACACTGCCAGGGCGGCCGTTTGCAATAACCTTGTCATCAATTTGCACCACGGGCACGACAAAAGAGCTGGTGCTGGTGAGGAAGGCTTCCCGGGCAGCTTTGGCCTCGTCCAGGCTAAAGGCGCGCTCGACCACCGGCAAACCAGCATCGCGCGCAACCGCCAGCAAGCGGCGGCGGGTGATGCCGCTCAGGATCGCGTTACTTTCCGGACGGGTGACGATGGCGCCATCGTGGTCCACGATCCAGGCGTTGGAGTGGGTTCCCTCGGTGACCATGCTGTCGGCATCGACCTGCCAGGCCTCAAAGGCGCCAGCCTCTGCTGCCCCCTGTTTGGCAAGAACATTGGGAAGTAGAGCCACCGACTTTACGTCGCAGCGTTCCCAACGCTGGTCATGAGTCGACACCACCCTCACTCCCTCTATCAAGGCGGAGGCGCTTGCCGGACGAGATGAGCGCGCCGTCGCCACCACCGAGGGACGGACGTGTGCCGGAAAAGTATGTTCGCGCGGCGCTACACCGCGGCCGACTTGCAGGTAGACGATACCCTCGTCAACCCGATTCCGTCGCACCATCTCTTCGAGCACCGCGTCGAGGGCAGCGCGGGACATCGGTATCGCGATGCCGAGTTCGCCCAACGAACGCTCAAGCCGCTCATGATGCCATTCCCGGTCAACCAGCTTGCCATTGAGGACCGCCACGACCTCATAGACACCATCAGCAAATTGCATGCTGCGGTCTTCGATATGGACCTGTGCGGAATGGTGCGGCACATAGCGTCTATTGACGTAGGCAACGCGGGTCATGGTTTCTCCAAGGCTCGTCGTTGCCAAAAGACCGGTGTTAATAGCACCAGAACCGCGAATACTTCCAGACGGCCGACCAACATGCCTGTCAAAAGCAACCACTTGGCGACCGTCCCGAGATCAGCAAGATCCGCCTTCACCTCAGTGACCTGAGACAGCAGCGGACCGGAATTGGTAAGAGCGCTTAAAGCCAGCGCCAAGGCAGTCTCGAAATGCAGGCCGGTCGCTGACAGCGTGATAGTCAAGAGGATTAGACAGAAGAGAAAAAGAACGAAAAATGACCAGACGGTCTGCATGACCTTATCATCCACCGCCGCCCGGCCGACCTTTACCGGGACGATGCCGTGTGGGTGATTGAGGCGGCGCAATTCACGAGCGCTCTGGCGCAGCAACAATAAGGCCCGCACGAGTTTGACCCCGCCAGCAGTTGACGCCGAGGCGCCGCCAATCAAAGCAAGGCCTGCAAGGAGCATAAGCCCGAAGACGGATGTGGCGACGGTCGAGGTCTGGCTGGGAAAGCCGGTGGTCGTCGCCGCCGATACCACGAAGAACACCGTATCACGCAATCCGGCCATGCTGCCAGGTGAGCCAGCGGCAATTTGCACTAGCCAGAGGACCGCCACCGAGACGCTCAGCAATACCAGCCAAAAGCCAAGCTCTGGGTCGCAACGGTAAACCCGACGCTGACCGTTAAGAGCGGCCCAATGGACCAGAAAATTCATCGCGCCGGCCATCATGAAGACGATCAGAACGATCTCGACCATAGCGTTGCCAAGACCAGACGGGCCGCCCGTGTTCGGTACAAAGCCACCCGTAGATAGTGTCGTGAGCGCATAGCAAAGCGCCAAAAACGGCGGCAAGCCAGAGAGTAGCAGCGCTACCAGGCAAAAGGTCGTCAAAGTGACATAGGATATCGCGACGATTTTTAGAGCTTGGGCAAATTGGGGGCGGAAAGATCCCTGCCCTCGCCGCCGTCCAACCTCGGCGACCACATCGGTGGGCATGGCCAGGCTTGGAGCTAGCGCAACAGCGAAGAGCAGCGTGCCGAAGCCGCCTAGGTATTGCAGGATGGCGCGCCACAAGACGATGCTGCGCTCGATTATTCCTGGATCCGCGAAGATCGAAAGCCCGGTCGTAGTCAGACCAGACATAGCCTCGAATACGGCGCCGGTATATTTTTCCACACCGCTGCTATAGGCGATGGGAATTGCGCCAAACAGCGCCAAGCTTACCCAGGCAAGAACGGTGAGCGCCAAGGCCTGACGGCGATCGACACCGCGTCCGGCATCACGGCCGACGATGAACAGTGCCACACCAACGAACAATGCCGCCCCGGCCCCAAGAGAAAAGCCAGCTGCAGCCAGGCTCTCGCCCTCGTCAAGTGCCAGCGCCAAGGGCAGACATTCCAGACCCGCAAAGACTATTAGCAACAGGCCAAGGACCCTGAAAAGCGAGGCCGAAACCATAAAAAATCAGAAGAAGCCGATCGCCACTGCAAACATCTGTTCGACCTTCTTCACCATATCGTGGGGAGCGAACAGAATGACTCTGTCATGTTCCTTTATGACGGTATCTCCACGCGGCACGATCACCTCGTCACCGCGCACCACAGCACCGACCAGAACACCTTTCGGCAGCCTGACATCCTTCAAAGGTGAGCCGACAAGGGGAGAGGTTTTCATTGCCTCAGCATCGATCACCTCGGCTGCACCGGCCCGCACAGTATAGACCGAGCGGATACGACCACGCCGCACATGCTGCAGAATGGTTGAGACCGTGATCTCTCGCGGACTCACAGAAGCATCGATGCCGAGGGGCGAGATCAGGGGCGCATAGGTGCTAGCATTGATCAGCGTCACGGCGCGCAAACAGCCATGGCGTTTAGCCAATACAGAGACCAACACGTTCGCCTCGTCATTGTCGGTCACTGTGATGATGGTTTCGGCAGCGGCGACATTGGCTTCCTCCAGCAAGTCGGCATCGAGGGCATCGCCGTTGAGCACAATGGTGTGCTCGAGCGTGTCTGCGACGTATTCAGCGCGGGCCTTGTCGAATTCTATGAGCTTGAGGTTGATCGACGGATTGCTGTTCTCTATCTGGCGCGCCAACAGTACGCCGATATTGCCGCCGCCAACGATGATAAGTCGCCGCGCCGCCTCTTCCTCGTGGCCGAATAACGTCATGGCGCGCGGCACGGCAGCCGTCTCGGAGATGAAATAGATCTCATCTCCGGACTGCAGCTGTTCCAATGGATCCGGATAGAGGCTGCGGTCGCCGCGGTTGATAGAGACAATGGTGATGGCGAGATCGGGGAATAGCTCGTTAAGCTGACGCAGTGGTGTGTTGAGCACTGGGCAGTCCTCGCCGAGTCGCACGGCCACAAGCCTCACCTTGTCGTCAGCAAAGTCGGCCATATCGAGCGCACCAGGCACATCAAGACGGCGAGCAACCGATTGCGCAACCTCCATCTCCGGCGAGATGACCACGTCGATCGGCATATGATCTCGGCTGAATAAATCCGCCCAGGCCGGCTCCAGGTAGGCCTGATTGCGCACGCGCGCGATCTTGGTCGGCACGTTGAATAGCGTGTGGGCGACTTGGCAGGCAACAATATTGATTTCGTCCGACTGGGTCACGGCGATGAGCATGTCCGCATCCCCAGCGCCGCCCTGCATTAGCATATCCGGATGCGATGCATAGCCCATTAGCGCCTGCACATCGAGCGCCTTCCCCACCTTTTGAATGCGTTCGCGCGAATGATCGATAACCACGACATCATTATCTTCGTCGGCCAGATGGCGGGCGATATTGAATCCCACCTCGCCGGCGCCGCAAACAAGCACTTTCACGATGCCGCTCCGACTGTCGTCCTAACGATCGTCACCGGTGATGCCGAGTGTCTTTAGCTTGCGGTGCAAGGCAGAGCGCTCCATGCCGACAAACGAAGCTGTGCGCGAGATGTTGTGTCCGAACCGGGTGACCTGCCTCTCCAAATATTGTTTTTCAAACATTTCGCGCGCTTCACGCAAAGGCAACCCCATCATCTCAGCACCGTTCTTAGGACGCAGAGAAACTGGTGTTTGCATCAGCAGCTCCGCCGGGAGCATGTCCGAGTTTACCGGGGCGTTGCTACCGCCCGGCGCCATAATCAAAATCCAGTCGATGACATTGCGCAATTGCCGCACATTGCCGGGCCAGTCGCAAGTCTGCAATACCGCAAGCGCGTCGCTGGAAAGCTCACGCGGCACCAGCCCGCTCATGGCGGTAGCACTACCCAGAAAATGATGAATCAGCAGAGGAATATCATCGCGACGCTCGTTCAGAGATGGCACCCGCAGCGGCACAACATTCAAGCGATAAAAGAGATCCTCGCGGAAGCGCTTTCCCGCGATCTCCACCTGAAGATCGCGACTGGTCGATGCTATGACACGCACCTCGACCTTGATGTGGCGGCTACCGCCGACACGCTGAAACGTTTGCTCCTGTAGGACCCGGAGGATTTTACCCTGAGTTTCCAGTGGCATATCAGAAATCTCATCGAGGTAGAGGATGCCGCCGTGAGCCTGCTCGAACATGCCGACCTTATTCACAGCGCCCGGCACAGCACTACCGCCATCGACGCCGAACAGTTTCTCCTCCATGCGCTCCGGTGTAATTGCCGCTGCATTGATGGCCACGAAAGGCGCCTGCTCGTGGCCCGATTGGGCATGAATGGCGCGGGCGACAACTTCTTTGCCCGAGCCAGCGGGACCATTGATCAAAACTCGGCTGCCGGTCGGCGCAACTTTGCTCACCGCTTCGCGCAATTGCTTGACCGACTGGGATTTGCCAACGATCTCGATCTGCCGCCCTGTGCGCAGGCGAAGCTCCGCGTTCTCACGTCTCAGCCGGAATGCCTCCAGGCCCCGTTCAATACAAAGCAGCAAACGATCCGCTTCGAACGGCTTCTCGATGAAGTCATATGCCCCGAACTTAATGGATGTAACCGCGGTCTGGATGTTGCCATGCCCGCTGATCATGATCACCGGCATGTCCATGTCACGTTCTTTGAGCAGTTTGAGCAGCGCCATGCCGTCGAGCCGGCTGCCCTCCAGCCAAATATCGAGGAGAATCGCATCCGGCTGACGGTCCTCAATCTCCGCAAGCGCACTATCAGCATCGCCCGCCACGCGAGCTTTGTAGCCCTCATCGACGAGAATTCCGGATATCAGCGAGCAAATGTCCCGCTCGTCATCAACAATCAGGATGTCAGTTGCCATCGGCTCGGGTCGTGCTCATGACTTCCTTGGTTCTCTCAGCCTGCCGATCGTCGCTCCGATCGAGCCGTGGAAAGCGCAAACACGCAAGGGTTCCGCATCCGCCACCCTCGGCGAGCACAACCTCACCTCGGTGATCCTCCATGATCTTTCTGACAATGGCAAGACCAAGACCAGTGCCAACCTCGCGCGTGGTCACATAGGGCTCGGTAAGGCGCGCACGCTGCGAAAGATCTTCCGGGAGCCCACGACCATTGTCTGCCACCATGACCACTAGATGCTCGACTTCGCTGTCATCTATGGTGACGTCGATTCGGCCCGGCGCAAGGCGCTCATCCCCTTCAACCACCCGCTCCGCAATAGCGTCGATGGCATTTTGCAGCAAATTGGTCATGGCCTGGCTCGCCTGACTGCCGTCGCAATGAATGATCACATCACCGTCCGGTACGGCAGTATTAAAAGTAATCTCCGGATGTGCCATGCACTGCAGGGCCACGGCCTCGGCGACCAAAACAGCTAGATCCTCGTCGGCAAACTCAGGCATCGGTAAGCGCGCGTAGTCAGAGAACTCGTCGACCATGCCGCGAATGGCCTTGACTTGGCGCACGATGGTATCGACGCAAGTATCGAACACCTGTTCCGCATCATCCACATCGTCGGCAAACTTGCGACGCAGGCGCTCAGCGGCGAGCTGGATGGGCGTCAGTGGATTCTTAATCTCGTGCGCGACACGTCTGGCGACGTCGGTGTAGGCCACAACCCGTTGTGCCCGGACCAAGTCGGTCACATCGTCGAAGGTCACTACATATCCGCCAGAACCGCCACCCTGCACACCAATCCGCACTAGCAGTTCGCGGGCATGACCACCGCGCACCAGCGAGACGTGCCCCTGAATCAGAGATCGATGAGTCTGGCGCAGGCTGGCGAGCAGTTCAGCCATTTCCGGCATTGCGGTTTCCAGCCGTTGTCCGATCAATGTATCCGCTTCACAGTTCAGCAGTTCCAAGGCCGAGCGGTTGGGCAGGAAGATACGACCCACATCGTCGAGGCCGATAACACCAGCCGATACGCCATACAGGACGGCTTCAGTGAAGCGGCGGCGATTGTCGATCTGCTCGTTAGCGTCGATCAACTCAGCGCGCTGCTCTTCGAGTTGCCCAGTCATGCGATTGAAGGCGCGGCTGAGTACGGCGATCTCGTCGCCATCCGGACCCTCATCGACGCGAACGGTGAGGTCGCCGTCACGCACCCGCTGGGTGGCGCCGACGAGCGCCGAGATAGGACCAATCAGCCAGTTCGAGAACATCAGCCCCAGCCAAACTGCGGCAAGCAGCAGCATCAGTGCTACGGTCACATAGAGCAACGTAAAAGTAATCTGAATACCCGAACGCCGGCTCTCCAAATTCTGGTATTCACTGACCGCATTGGTAAGGCGGGTCATGTGATTGAGCACCGCGGAATCGACGAAACGTCCGACATAAAGATAGGCCCCGATCATGGCGTCGATACGGGCCAGCGCGCGCACCCGATCACTGGCATCGCTGGTCATTATCACCACCTCACCTTCGGCAGCACGGCGCAGGGCCGCGTTTTCTATGGGATCAAACTCAAGCACGAAGCTAAGTTGACTGCGCGCTACGACCTTGCCATCACCACGGGTAATGATCGCCTCAGCAAGTGAGCGCTCAACTACCAGAACGTCTATAATACGATTTAAGGCTTCTGGAGAATCGAATAATGCCGGCGGCTGGCGGTTGAGTACCGCCACCATCGACAAGATATCGGCGCGAATAAAGCTGCGGTGGTCGCTGAGATAGGCCTCCGAGACCGCAAGCGAGCGTTCAAGCGCGGTGCGGACGCGGTCGCTAAACCAATCCTGGATGCCGAGATTGAAGAATGTGGCGGAGAATACGGCAACGATAATCGCCGGTGCCACCGCAACGACGCTGAACATCCCCACCATGCGCCCTTGCAGACGGGCACCGGCTAAGCCCTGGCGGCGGGCGATCCACAAACGCACCAGACGCCAGGCGACCAGCGCGCCGAGCAGAAGAAGCAGCACCAGGTCGATATTGAGCAGCACAATGATGGTGTTCGGGTCGGCGCCTTCGGGTGACAGATATCCCGTCAAGGCGCCATACGTGGTGATGCCAGAGACGACCGCACCAACCGATAGCGCGAATGCTAACTTACGGCTAAGGCCGACACGCGTCGCCGATTCAAAGAACCGTTGCATACGGTTGGGCTGGGTGAGTTCAATGCCCACGCTTATTGCACGGCCCGGGAAACCTGGATGCCAAGCTCGCGAATTTTCTTGCGCAGGGTATTGCGATTGAGCCCAAGCACTTCGGCTGCCCGTACCTGATTGCCGCGGGTAGCAGCCAGAGTGCGCTGGAGAAGAGGCTGCTCGACCTCGCGCAGAATTCGGCCATAAAGACCGGGTGTTGGCAGGGCGTCCTTGTGGGCGGCGAAGTATTGCGCCACATGCCTGTCGACGGAATTTCCAAGACTGTCAGCCTCAGCATCGTCCACCGCCTCGACCATCTGGCGGTCGCCAAGCAACTCCCTCTCGATGATATCAGCGCCGATATTCTCTTCAGTATAGAGCGCCGAAAGGCGGCACACCAAATTCTCCAACTCACGTACATTACCCGGCCAATCATAAGACTGCAACAAACGCACTGCCTCACCGCTCAACATTTTGCCGGGTAGGCCCTCCTTCTGAATGCAGGTAAAAAAATGGCGGGCCAAGAGGGGAATGTCCTCCGTGCGTTCTCGCAATGGTGGCAGGCGCAGCGGCACGACATTGAGACGGTAGTAGAGATCCTCGCGGAAGAGCCCCTGTTCCACCAGGACACCGAGGTCGCGATGGGTTGCCGCGACTATGCGAACATCGGTGCGGATCGGTTCGCGGCCGCCAACTATCGTAAACTCACCTTCCTGCAACACACGTAGCAAGCGGGTCTGCGCCTCCAGCGGCATGTCGCCGATCTCGTCCAGAAACAAGGTTCCCCGGTTGGCTTGTTCGAAACGACCCAGCGAGCGACTCGTGGCGCCGGTGAAGGCACCTTTTTCATGCCCGAACAGCTCACTCTCGATCAATTCTCTCGGGATGGCCGCCATGTTGATGGCGACGAAGGGATATGCGCCGCGCTTGCCAAAATCGTGCAGCGCGCGTGCAAACAGCTCCTTACCGGTGCCGGATTCGCCGGTGATCGTGACCGTCAGGTCAGTGCCTATCAGTCGCGCCAAGACCCGGTAGACCTCCTGCATAGCCGGCGAACGCCCCACCAACGGTAGACTGTCGTCTTCCTCCGGCTGTGGCGGCGTCGCGGTTTGCTGCGGCAACGGCTCAGACAATGCCCGCTTGACCACGCTGATGACCTCGTTGAGGTCAAAGGGCTTGGGCAGGTATTCGTAGGCGCCGCGCTCATTGGCCCGAATCGCCGTCATCAGCGTGTTTTGTGCACTCATGACGATCACCGGCATATCTGGACGCGCCTTCTTTAGGCGCGGCAACATGTCAAGGCCGTCTTCGTCGGGCATGATCACGTCGGTGATCACGAGATCACCTTCGCCATCTGCCGCCCAGCGCCACAGCGCCGACGCCGTGCCTGTCGCGCGCACTGTGTAACCGAGACGGCCGAGCGCCTTGCTCAAGACCGTGCGAATGCCGCTATCGTCGTCGGCTATGAGAATCGTCGAACCGTCTGCCATGGCCCCTCGCCTCAGCTCGCCACCGGCAAGCGCACGGTGAACGTTGTGCGGCGGTGGCCGCTCTCGCACTCCACCAGCCCGCCGTGACCCTCGATAATCTTTGCTACCAGCGACAGGCCGAGTCCGATACCAGCCTTCTTGGTGGTGACGAAAGGGTCGAACAGATAGTTGCGCAGTTCCTCCGGCACGCCTGAACCGTTGTCCTGCACTGAGACCACGATTGGTAGATGGTGCTGCCTGCCGTCGCCGACATTGGAAAAGCGTAAGCCATGATGGTAGGCGGAGGTAATCTGTATCTCGCCACCATTGGTTGACACGGCCTCCATCGCGTTCTTGACGATATTTAGGAAAACCTGAACCAGTTGATCGCGGTTGCCATGCACCGACGGTAGCGAGGGATCGTAGTGCTCGAGAAAGCGAATCTGACCCTTTGCACTGCTTTCGCAGAGCCTGCGCACGTGCTCGAGAACGGTGTGAATGTTTATGCGATCCCGATCCCCCAGCGGCCGGTCATCGGCAAACACGTCCATGCTATCAACCAGATCTCGGATACGGTCGGCCTCACTGCAAATAAGCTGGGTCAGGTCGCGCTCGGATTCGTCCACCGAATGCTCAAGCAACTGCGCTGCGCCACGTATGCCGGAGAGCGGGTTCTTCACCTCATGCGCAAGCATGGCCGACATTCCGGTGACCGAGCGCGCCGCGCCACGATGGGTGAGCTGACGGTCCAATTGCTGCGCCATAGTACGTTTCTCCAGGCAGATCACCACCATGTCGGCGGCATCGGTGAGCGGCGTGACCTTCACGTCAACCGGTTGCTCGCCCAAGCGTGGGCTGGCCAGCATGACACCATACTCGACAACGGAATGCCCGCAGTTGAACACCTGCCCGATCAGGAAGAGCAATTGACTATCCGCGGCGACCAGATCCGTCATGCGGTGTCTGGTGAGAAATTCTTCGCTACCACCGAGCAAGTCTTCCGCAGCCGGATTTGCTACCGTCACCTGATAATCGCGGTCGACTGCAAACACGGCCACGGGCAGCGCCGCCAGGATGGCCAAGCGCTTGCTATCTTCGATCGCGCTGTCAAGCGGCATAGGCATAGGCCCTGGCTCCGAACAGCTTACGCAACGCCGCAATCACGGCCACCGGATCGGTCAGGCAAAATACCCGCTTGCGGAACCGTGCGGCGCCCGGCAAGCCCAGGGTGTACCAGCCAAGATGCTTACGTGCATTGTGCAAGCCGCGATTGGTTCCGTAATGGCTGAGCATAGCTTCGTAATGCTCCAGCACAATCACTAGCCGGTCAGGCAGCGAAAATTCCGGTGGCATTTTTCCACTAGCCAGAAAAGCTGCCACATGGCCGGGCAACCAGGGACGCCCGCACGCCGCACGCCCGATCATCACGCCGTCGGCACCTGAGCGGCGCAAAATCTCAGATGCCGCCGCGCAATCGGTGACATCGCCGTTAGCGACCACGGGCACAGAAACGGCGTCTTTCACCTCTCCGATGAAATCCCAGTCGGCATGGCCAGCGTACCGCTGCTTACGAGTACGTCCGTGCACAGTCAGCAGCTTGATGCCACAGTCCTCAGCAATGCGGGCAAGCCGCGGCGCATTACGGCTGTCGTCGTCCCAGCCCGTGCGCATCTTGACTGTCACGGGCACTTCGACCGCGTCTACCACAGCGGTGAATATTCGCGCGGCCTTGCTCTCGTCGCGCATCAGCGCCGAGCCTGCCATATCATTCACGACCTTCTTGGCCGGGCAGCCAAAATTGAGATCGACGATGGCGGCCCCCCGGTCACGGGCAAGCTTGGCCGCCTCAGCCATCACGCCAGGCTCGCAGCCCGCCAGTTGGATGGAGAGCGGCGCCATCTCCTCGGCCCCGCGGGACATGCTAAGAGTGCGCCGGTTGGCATGAATCAGCGCCTGACTAGCGATCATCTCGGAGACCACCAGACCGGCTCCGAAACGCTTTGCAAGGCGGCGAAATGGCAAATCGGTAACCCCCGACATGGGAGCCAAAATCACAGGGTTGTCCAGCGTGATTGAACCGATCCGCAGGGTCATGGCGCAGTTGTCTTTCTAGGCTGCCTAATTCTTGAGCAACCTACGAACATCGCCGCCTAAAATCAATCAATTGGAGACGCCGGAGCGGATCACTTCGCGAAAATGGATGCGGTTAGCAATTTCCGTTCACTCAATGGCGTGCAAGGATAAGGATCACGCTAATAGCTTCCCAATGGCGATAGCACAATGGATGCAAGCGAGGCGTTTCCGGTTTAGATATGGACACCGAGACCGAAGGCAAGATGTCGATTGGGCTTGCACTCAACATCGAAACGGTCTGGTTCCGAGAACAGTGGCGGATCGCGGTTGGCAGCACCGGTCATGAGATGCACGGCCGTGTCGGCCCACATCGTCGCACAACATTATACCTCGTCGGGGCGCCGCAACAGCTGGTGAATGCCATTACGTTCCCTGACTCATGGGGTCGCATTGTAGAGCTGGGGCGCCTTGGCAACGCGCCAACCAGGCGCTACCGTGCGCGCCATGCCTCGAACTTTCGCTTTGATCGTCGCCGCCGGGCGCGGACACCGCCTAGGGGGCGCCGTGCCTAAGCAATTCCTGCCGCTAGCGGGCGAGCCCATGTTGCGGCGAACGACCAAGGTCTTTGTTAACCATCCCGGGATCGATGGCGTGGCGGTGGTTATTCATCCGGACGATCGGGCGCTTTACGATGGGGCAACCCAAGGCTTGGATCTGCTAGATCCCATCGCCGGCGGGGCCACCCGCCAGGACTCGGTGCTCAACGGGCTCGAAGCCTTGAAAGAAAGTGAGCCGGATCACGTTTTGATCCACGACGCCGCCCGCCCATTCATAATTCCCAGGGACATTTCCGCCTGCATCGCGGCCCTCGCCGAGCGCGATGGCGCCATTCTCGCTGTACCTGTGCGTGATACCCTCAAGCGAGGCAAACAATGCATCACGGATACGGTATCGCGCGATGGGTTGTGGCGGGCACAGACACCGCAGGCCTTCCGCTATCTCGCCATCCTAGCAGCGCACCGCGCTGCTGCGGGCGAGGCTCTGACAGACGATGCGGCCGTCGCCGAGAAGGCCGGCCTGAGCGTCGCACTGGTTTCGGGTAAGGAGGATAATCTGAAAGTGACGACAGTCGAAGACGTCACTTTGGCCGAGCGCATGCTTGCCCTGGCATCGAGCGAGACCCGCGTTGGTAGTGGCTTCGACGTACACCGTTTCACGGAGGGCGATCACGTGATGCTCTGTGGTGTATCCATACCCCACGATCGCGCCCTTGCCGGCCATTCCGATGCGGATGTCGCGTTACATGCCCTGGTTGATGCCATTCTTGGCGCCCTCGGTGCCGGCGATATCGGGGTGCATTTTCCGCCCTCCGACGCGCGTTGGCACGGCGCGGAGTCGAGCATCTTCGTCGAGCATGCCTGCCAGCTGGTGCGCGACGCTGGGGCCTGTTTTGCCAATATCGACCTGACCGTGATCTGTGAGCGCCCAGACCTCGGCCCGCACAAGCCGGCAATGAGCGAGCGCCTCGCCGAGCTTCTCGACTTGCCGGTTGGGCGCATTGGTCTCAAGGCGACAACAACCGAGGGCCTGGGTTTCACCGGCCGTGGCGAAGGTATCGCAGCGCAGGCTGTGGTCTCGCTTTTCGTCGCATGACCCTCTCGGCCCTGCTTGCAACCTGGTTTGGCACCGGATTTCTGCCGAAAGCGCCGGGGACCTGGGGCTCGCTTGTCGCCCTACCTTTTGCCTTCGTGATTCAAACTCTCGCGGGCCAATTCACCTTGCTTCTAGGCAGTGTCGTGGTCTTTGGCATCGGCTGCTGGGCCGCCGAGGTGTATATTCAACAAACTGGGCGTAAGGACCCCGGAGAGGTGGTGATCGATGAGGTTGCTGGGCAATGGCTGACCCTGGCAGTGGTGCCGGTTTCTCCACTGGCTTACGGGCTCGGCTTCGTGCTGTTTCGCCTCACCGACATTTTCAAGCCCTGGCCGATCTCATGGCTCGACCAGAATATTGAGGGTGGTGCCGGCGTTATGGCCGACGATATGGCGGCGGGCATCTATGCCGGCCTCGTTCTGTGGCTGATCGTGGAGGTGACCTTGTGAGCTTTTCGGATGCCCTGCTACAGAATGCGCAAGCCGTGCTGCAGCTTTGCCGGGAGCACAACTGGATGATCGCCACGGCCGAATCTTGCACCGGCGGTTTGATCGCCGGTTGCCTGACTGAGATCGCTGGATCCTCAGATGTGGTCGATCGCGGCTTCATCACCTATTCTAACGCCGCTAAGCAGACGATGTTGGGCGTGACCGAGGAAATGCTTATCGTGCACGGCGCCGTCAGCGAGCCCGTCGCGCGGGCCATGGCGAAAGGCGCATTGGCAAGGTCAGATGCCCATCTCGCCGTGGCCGTGACGGGGGTCGCCGGCCCCGGTGGTGGGACGGCGGAGAAACCTGTCGGACTGGTGCATTTCGGGCTTGCCGCACGTACCGAAGCGACGCAAACTGAGCACTATCTCTTTGCTGGGAATCGTCAGGCGGTGCGACTCTCCACCGTCGAGCACGCCGTAGCCATGCTGGCCTCCGTCCCGTTGCCATAAAGCGCCTTAGCGCGGTCCTCAAAGGCGCCCACCATGCAGCGCACGGCCTCGTGGAGCAGCGCGCCAACCAGCGCATTGAGGACGCGTGAGCGGAACTCGAACTCGACATCAAGCTCGACGCGGCAGCCACCATCATCCAGATCATGGAAGTACCAACTGTTCGAAAGGCAGCGAAACGGCCCGCTTGTCTGGGTAACGTCGATGCTACCTGGGCGAACGCCGACGATGCGCGAGCCAAAACGCTCTCGAATCATGCGAAAGCCAACAACGAGATCGGCGTAGGTGGCAAGATTATTGCGTGCGGTCAGCCGTGCTGTGATGCACCACGGTAGAAAGTCCGGATAGCGCTCGACATCAGAGACGAGATCATAAAGCTGCTCAGCAGTATAGGGAAAAACCCGTTGTTCCTCATGGCAGTACACCGATCTATACCAATGCCTCTCGGGCCACCCGCAGTTTCGCAAAATCCGTATCGGCATGATAGGATGAACGCGTCAGCGGCGACGATGACGCCATCAGAAAGCCCTTGTCGTAAGCGGCTATCTCGAAGGCCAAAAACTCCTCATGTGTGACGAAACGCTTAACCGAATGGTGTTTGTGCGTCGGCTGAAGATATTGGCCGATAGTGATGAAATCGATATCATGCGCACGCATATCATCCATAACAGAGAGAATCTCATCAGGTTTCTCGCCGAGCCCGACCATCAGGCCGGACTTGGTGAAGATCCCTAGCTCCAAGTCCTTGACATGCTTCAATACCCACAAGGAATGCTCGTAGCTCGCAGCGCGGCGAACCGTGCGGTAAAGTCGTGGCACAACCTCCAAATTGTGATTGAAGACGTCCGGACCCGCATGGGCCACAGCTTCGACCGCACCGTCCTTGCGCTGGAAGTCTGGCGTCAGGACTTCTATCGTGGTTTTGGGTGAGGCCTTGCGGATATTCCGGATGCAGCGCACGAAGTGCCCTGCCCCGCCATCGTCGAGATCGTCGCGATCGACCGAGGTGATCACCACATGGCGCAATCCGAGTTCCGCCACAGCCTTGGCCAAGTTATCGGGTTCGCGCGGATCGAGTGCATCAGGACGCCCAGTGGCGACGTTGCAGAAGGCGCATTTGCGCGTGCAAACATTGCCTAGAATCATCATGGTGGCGTGGCCACTGTGCCAACACTCGCCGATATTGGGACAGGCCGCCTCCTCGCAGACCGTGTTGAGCGACAGTGAGCGCACCAGCTTGCGAGTCTCGTTGCACTGGCGCGAGACCGGTGCCTTGACGCGGATCCAGTCCGGCATTCTTTGGCCTTTGGCAACAGCTGACGGTGATATGCCCATATGTCAGATGTGGATCGCGCGTCCGTATGCGTCAAGCACCGACTCGTGCATCATCTCTGACAATGTCGGGTGCGGGAAGATGCTATGCATGAGGTCGAGTTCGGTACCTTCCATCCTCTTGGCCACGACGTAGCCCTGTATCAGTTCGGACACGTCGGCGCCGACCATATGTGCGCCAAGCAACTCGCCGGTCTTGGCATCAAACACGGTTTTCACCATGCCGTCGGACTCGCCGAGAACTATCGCCTTGCCGTTGCCCATGAACGGAAAACGCCCGACCTTGACCTCGTGGCCCGCCTTCTTGGCCGCGTCTTCGGTTAATCCGACGCTGGCCACTTGGGGCCGGCAATAAGTGCACCCAGGGATGTCGCTCGTATCAAGCGGGCGAAGGCCCTCAACGCCGGCGATCTTCTCGACACAAAGCACGCCTTCGTGGCTTGCCTTGTGTGCCAGCCAGGGCGGACCCACTAGGTCGCCGATAGCGTAGACGCTAGGCTCGCCCGTTCGCAGCCACTCGTCGACCACCACGTGGCCATGATCGACTTTGACCTTGCTACCTCCGAGGCCAATATTCTCAACATTGCCGGTGATACCAATGGCAAGGATGACGCAATCGTACGTCTGCTTCTCTCTTTTGCCATCGCCATGGACGATGGTGGCCGTGACTTTTCCGGCCTTCTTGTCGAGCGCGTTGACTGTGGCATCGGTATGGATGGTCATACCCCGTTCGGTGAAGGCCTTCTCCGCAAAGGCCGAGATCTCCGCGTCCTCCACCGGTAGCAGCCGATCGAGCACTTCGACGACCGTGACTTCAGCTCCGAACTCGCGATAGAAGCTCGCGAACTCGATGCCGATCGCCCCCGAACCCACCACGAGGAGAGACTTGGGTATCGTTTCGGGCACCATGGCTTCCTTGTAAGTCCAGATCAACTCGCCGTCAGGCTCGAGGCCCGACAGGGAGAGAGGGCGCGCGCCGGTCGCGAGGATGATGTGTTTTGCATCGAGGATCACGACAGGCTTGTCATCCCTGCCCACGGCAACCTTGCCCTTACCTGCCAAAGAGCCATGACCATCAACCACCGTCACCTTGTTCTTCTTTAAGAGATGCGCGACGCCGCTCGAGAGTCGCTTCGCCACCTCGCGCGAACGGGCAACGACTTTCTTGAGATCGAAAGACACGTTGTCGGCGGAGAAGCCGTATTCGTCGAGTTCGGCAAGCATGTGTCCGACCTCGGCCGAGCGCAACAGCGCCTTGGTAGGGATACACCCCCAGTTAAGGCAAATTCCACCCAAGTGCTGACCCTCGACCACAGCGGTAGCAAAACCAAGTTGCGCTGCGCGGATGGCGGCAACGTACCCGCCGGGACCACCGCCGACGACGACCATATCGAAACTGGTGTCCGCCATCAGAGCAGCATTGTCAGCGGATCTTCGATCAACGCCTTAAAGGCTGCGAGCAGACGGGCACCGACAGCACCGTCCATCACCCGGTGATCGGCCGACAGTGTACAACTCATGACAGTCGCAACCGACAACGCGCCGTCCTTGACCACGGGCCTTTGCTCGCCCGCGCCAACGGCCAAAATGCCGGCTTGGGGCGGGTTGATGATAGCTGCGAACTCCTTGATGCCGAACATGCCGAGATTGGAGACAGAGAAGCTACCTCCCTGATATTCCTCAGGCACCAGTTTGCCCTCACGGGCGCGGGCAGCGAAGTCCGCCATCTCGATGGAAATTTGCGCCAAACCCTTGTTGTCAGCGTTGCGCACCACCGGCGTCACGAGCCCGCCCTCGACGGCCACCGCCACCGAGACATCGACGGAGTTATAAAACAGGGTCGCGGCATCGCTCCAGGAAACATTAGCCTCCGGCACCTTGCGCAGAGCGAGTGCCAGGGTGCGTACCACGAAGTCGTTGACGGACAGCTTGATACCGTCTGAGCGCCCGTTGAGGTCTTTGCGGATCTTGAGCAGTTCGTCGATCTCGCAATCCACGGTCAGGTAGAAATGTGGGATGGTCTGCTTTGATTGCAGCAGGCGCTGGGCGATGACCTTGCGCATGCCGGAATTGGACTGCTCGGTCACGGCAGCGCCAGCAGGGGCCCGGGCTGGTGCCGCCATGACCGCTGCGGGTGGAGGCGCTGCTGCAGCTTGTACAGCGTCGCCGGTGATCGCCGCTTCGATATCGCGCTTGACGATACGTCCGCGTGGGCCGCTGCCATTTATGCCAGTAAGATCAAGCCCGGCCTGCTCAGCCATGCGCCGGGCCAGTGGGCTTGCGATGACGCGCGCACCATTCGCCTTGAGTGTCGGGGCAACGGCAGGGGCTGGCGCCGGTGTTAGCTCCGCCGCCGCCAGAGCGGCAGTTGGGACACTACCGTAGAAACTCTCGGTGGCGCTTACATCCTCGCCCTCTTCGAGCAGCACGGCGATGGGGGTGTTGATGGCTACACCTTCCGTACCTTCGCCGATCAAGATGCGGCCGAGCACCCCCTCCTCGATGGCTTCGATTTCCATCGTCGCCTTGTCAGTCTCGACCTCGGCAATAATGTCGCCGGAGACGACGTTATCGCCTTCGCCCTTGAGCCATTTGGCCAGCGTGCCTTCGGTCATAGTAGGTGACAGTGCCGGCATCAGGACAGGTATGGGCATAGCTTTTCTCCCCCGCGGGGACCTCTGAGAGACGATTTCTCTTGTATAGAGCGGTTTCCGAAACGAGAAAACCGCTCAGTGATAGCAAACGCTCTTCGCCGCTTCGGCCACGGCCTCGGCGTTCGGCAAGGTCAGACGTTCAAGATTGGCGGCATAAGGCATCGGCACATCGACTCCGCTGACCCGCTTCACCGGGGCATCGAGATGATCGAAGGCGCGCTCCATCACCTGTGTGGCGATCTCCGCGCCTATACCAGCGGTAGGCCAGCCCTCCTCCACCGTCACTAGGCGATTGGTCTTCATGACGGAACTGACGACCGTGTCGATATCGAGCGGTCGCAAGGTACGCAGATCTATGATCTCGACCGCAATATCGCCGTCGAGACCGTCCGCCGCTTCCATCGCCAACTCGACGCTGCGGCCATAGGTGACAATCGTGACGTCCTCGCCTACGCGAATCGTGTTGGCAACGCCGATGGGCGTCAGGTACTCTTCGTCAGGAACCTCGGACTCGCGGCCATAGAGAATTTCGTTTTCGAGAAAGACAACCGGGTTGGGCTCACGGATCGCAGATTTGAGCAGCCCTTTGGCGTCTGCTGCCGAATAGGGCGCGATAACCACAAGGCCAGGCACATGGGCATACCAGGCCGACAAATCCTGGCTGTGCTGGGCGGCAACACGCGACGCGGCACCATTGGGTCCCCGAAAGACGATGGGGCACGAGACTAGGCCGCCGGACATATAGCGCGTCTTGGCAGCCGAATTGATCACTTGATCAATGGCCTGCATGGCGAAGTTGAACGTCATATACTCGACCACGGGGCGCAGCCCCATGAATGCGGCGCCGACGCCAAGGCCGGTGAAGCCCGCCTCGGTGATCGGCGTGTCGACCACGCGTCGCGCACCGAACTCAGCCAACAGACCCTGGCTAACTTTGTAGGCGCCTTCATACTGCGCCACTTCCTCGCCCATCAGGAAGACGTCATCGTCTCGGCGCATCTCCTCTGCCATGGCATCACGCAAGGCCTCGCGCACAGTGCAAATCGCCATTATCTCAGCCTTCCGCCATGATGTCGGTAGTGAGCGCCGCCGGATCCGGCTCCGGACTTGCCTGGGCGAATTCTGCAGCCTCAGCAACGATAGCGCGCACATCCTTGTCGACGACCTTGAACTCGGCCTCGTCGACCCCGTGATTCTCCATAAGGCGACGCTTCATCTGGTCGATCGGGTCATGGCTCTGACGTATGCCCTGGACCTCTTCCTTGGTGCGATATTTTGCCGGGTCCGACATCGAGTGGCCACGGTAGCGATAGGTCTTCATCTCGACGATCATCGGACCGTTGCCGGCACGCACGTAGGACACCGCCTCCAACGCTGCATCGCGGACTGCCAGCACGTCCATGCCATCGCAAGCAATGCCGGGAATGCCGTAGCTATCACCGTGCCGGTGGAACTCCGTTTCCGCCGTGGCACGCTTCACGGCCGTGCCCATTGCGTACTGGTTGTTCTCAATCACGTAGACCACGGGCAGTTTCCACAACGCTGCCATATTATAGGCCTCGTGCACTTGGCCCTGGTTGGCCGCGCCGTCGCCAAAATAGGTTAAGCAAACGCGATCGCTCTCACGGTATTTCAAGGCGAAGGCAAGGCCCGTGCCGATCGGCACTTGAGCACCGACGATCCCGTGACCGCCCCAAAAGCCGTCTTCGGGCGAAAATATATGCATCGAGCCACCCTTGCCTTTGGAGGTGCCCGTACCGCGGCCCGTCAACTCAGCCAAAACACATCTCGGATCAACGCCGCGGGCGATGGCGTGGGCGTGGCAGCGATAGCTGGTTATCACCGGGTCTTCCGGCCCGACCGCTTGCTCCGCACCAATCACGACCGCTTCCTGGCCGATATAGAGGTGACAAAAGCCGCCTATCAGACCCATGCCGTATAGTTGACCCGCCTTTTCCTCAAAACGGCGGACCATGAGCATATCGCGGTAATAGGAGAACAGCGTCTCACGATCGGTCGCGGCCTCCACGGCCGCGAGCTTCGGCTTGAGCTTTGCCGCTGTCATTCCACTTCCCAATTTATTGATGTTTCTCGGCGCACGGTAGAGGTACGGCGCAGAAAAATACTACCTGGCCGCCCCTGCAGCAAGCGAACCCGGTTCAGGGCTGCCCAGATTCATCCAACACCAACAAATCCTCTTGCCCGCCTAGGTTGAGAACAGCTCCGGCACGTTCCTCAAGCAAATCAGGATCGAGGCCCTCGGGCCGCAACATGACCACCCGATTCTCCAGCTGACTCCGCTCCGCGCTGGTCTCTGCGACTTCTTTGGTCAGGGTCAGGATATCTTCCTCGAGGCGCATCCAGGCCAGAATGCCGCGGTCGCCATGCACCATGTGATAGCCGAGGTAGAGTGCGAAGGCGAGCAAAAGCGCCGGCACTGCGGCGCGGCGCATACGCCGCCCCGAAGCCGTGAGCGCACTGCCGCGCGCCGTCGCCATCAGCGACCAACGAAAGCGGCAGGCCCGGCGTAGCGGGCGGCAACGCCAAGCCGCTCTTCAATACGAAGGAGTTGATTGTATTTCGCCAACCGATCACTGCGCGACAGCGACCCGGTCTTGATCTGCCCGCAATTGGTCGCCACGGCCAGATCGGCGATGGTGGTGTCCTCGGTCTCACCCGAGCGGTGGGAGAGCACGGCCCGATAGCCGGCCCGATGTGCCGTCTCCACGGCTTCCAACGTCTCGCTTAGCGTGCCAATCTGGTTGACCTTAATCAGAACGGCGTTGGCCGCGCCCTTCTCGATGCCCTGGCGCAAGCGGGCCGGATTGGTCGCGAAGAGATCGTCGCCGACAAGCTGCACTCTGTCGCCAAGCGCATTCGTCAGGCCGACCCAGCCGTCCCAGTCGTCCTCATCAAGGGGATCCTCGATCGAGACGATCGGATAGCGTTCAGTCAACTCACTATAATAAACTCTCATGGCCGCGGCATCAAAGGTCCTGCCCTCGCCCGCCAAATTATATTTGCCGTTCCGATGGAACTCGCTGGCCGCAGAATCGAGTGCAAAGGCGATATCCTCGCCCGGCCGATACTCAGCTGCCTCAATGGCTCGCAGAGCATAATCCAGCGCCTCGGCATTGCTGCCGAGATTGGGCGCAAAGCCACCCTCGTCGCCGACCGCCGTCATGTGCCCAGATTCTGATAGCAGCTTGGCCAACGCGTGAAAAACCTCAGCGCCCCAGCGCAGCGCTTCCGCGAAGCTCGGCGCGCCAAGTGGCACGATCATGAACTCCTGCAAATCCAAAGAGTTATCGGCGTGGACGCCGCCATTGACGATGTTCATCAAGGGTACTGGCAGGGTATGGGAAAAACTGCCACCGACATAGGCGTAGAGTGGCAGGCACGCCTCCACCGCGGCAGCTTTCGCCGTCGCCAGACTGACCCCCAGCAGCGCGTTGGCGCCGAGCCGGCTCTTGTCCTCGGTGCCATCAAGGCTCACTAGGAGACGGTCGATGGCTACCTGGTCTTCCGCGTCGCGACCGGACAAGGCATCAAAGATCTCGCCGTTAACGCCCGCAACGGCGTTGCGCACACCCTTACCACCGTAGCGGTTAGTATCACCGTCGCGCAACTCGACCGCTTCATACTTACCGGTCGAGGCACCGGACGGCACTGCCGCCGTGCCAATAGTGCCGCCTTCCAGCTCGACCTCAACCTCAACAGTTGGATTGCCGCGGCTGTCGAGGATTTCGCGGCCTCGGATATCGATGATGGCGGTCATGCGGTACGCCCCTTGACCACATGATCGATATCAATTAATACTGGAAGAAGGTCCCTCATCTCTTTGATAGATAACATATTTAGTCCATCACTTGGAGCATTATCCGGGTCTTCGTGAGTTTCCATGAAAACCATGGCTACACCCACCGCCACCGCAGCCCGTGCCAGCACTGGCACGTATTCCCGCTGGCCACCGCTGCTACCGCCAAGCCCGCCGGGCTGCTGTACCGAATGCGTGGCGTCGAAAACCACAGGATAGCCAGTATCGGCAAGTGCCGGCAGTGCCCGCATGTCCGACACCAGGGTATTGTACCCGAAGCTTGCGCCACGTTCCGTGAGCATGATGCGACGGCAATTCGAGCCTTCCAGCTTGCGCACCACGTTAACCATGTCCCAGGGCGCCAGAAACTGACCTTTCTTCACGTTCACCACGCATCCTGTGGCGCCGGCGGCAACCAGCAGATCGGTCTGGCGGCAGAGGAATGCTGGAATTTGCAGGACGTCCACCGCTTGGGCCACACTGGCACACTGACTGGGCTCATGCACATCGGTCAGCACAGGGCAGCCGTAGGTCTCTCGCAGTTCGGCAAAAATCGGCAGACTGGCATCAAGGCCGAGCCCGCGGGCCGCATCGAGGGTGGTCCGGTTCGCCTTGTCGAACGAGGTCTTGTAGACGACGCCAATACCCAGCGCCTTACCGAGTTCAACCAGCGCGCCGCATATATCGTGCGCGTGCTGGGCGCTCTCGAGCTGACACGGTCCGGCAATGATCGACAGCGGCAGGTCGTTGCCAATCCGCACATTGCCTACATCGATGTGGGTATGACCGGTCATCACACCAGACGGGATTGCTCGACCGCTGCGGCGATGAACGATGCGAACAGCGGATGTGGATCGAAAGGCTTCGAGCGCAGCTCGGGGTGAAACTGCACGCCGATAAACCAGGGGTGGCCTTCCAATTCCACGGTCTCGGGCAAGCGACCGTCCGGCGACATGCCGGCAAAACGCAGACCTACCTCCTGCAAGCGCTCACGATAGCGCACATTGACCTCGTAGCGGTGTCGGTGGCGCTCGCTGACGGGGTGACCATTGTAGATATCGGCAATCTTGGTGCCCTCTTCCAACATGGCCTCATATGCGCCGAGGCGCATGGTACCCCCCAAATCGTCTGTGTCGCGGCGGGTCTCGACCATGCCGTCGCGCAACCATTCACTCATCAAGCCGACTACGGGATCGTCGCAAGGGCCGAACTCGGTTGACGAGGCGCCAGGCAAATCGGCGAGATTGCGTGCTGTCTCGATCACCGCGAGCTGCATGCCAAAGCAGATGCCAAAAAACGGCACCCCGCGCTCGCGCGCGAAAGTGACGGCCGCCATCTTGCCGAGCACGCCGCGCTCACCAAAGCCGCCGGGCACAAGGATGCCATTGACGCCCTCAAGGCTCTGCACGAAGTCGTCGGACTCGAAAATCTCAGAATCGATCCACTCCATGTGCACACGGACGTTCTGTGCAATACCACCGTGCGTGAGCGCCTCTGTTAGTGATTTGTAGGCATCCTGCAGGCCTATATATTTACCCACTACGGCGATGTTTACCTCGCCTTCTGGGCCTTTGGCTCGCTCCACGACCCGTTTCCAGACACCGAGATTGAGCTCGTCCTCGACCTCAATGCCGAACTTGGCATAGACCTGTGTATCGAGCCCGGCCTCGTGATAGGTGATCGGCACCTCGTAAATGTTTTCGACATCGATCGCGGGGATCACGTCTTCCTCGCCGACATTGCAGAACAACGCGATCTTGCGGCGCTCACCCAGCGGAATCTTGCGGTCGCCACGACAAATCAGGATATCCGGCTGGATGCCGATACCACGCAGCTCCTTGACCGAATGCTGCGTAGGCTTGGTTTTGAGCTCACCGGCCGACGGAATATAGGGCACCAGGGTGAGATGGATATAGAGCACCTGCTCGCGCCCGAGATCCCAGCCGAGTTGGCGGATAGCCTCAAAGAATGGGAGACCCTCAATATCGCCGACAGTGCCGCCGATCTCGCAGAGCACGAAGTCCGCATCTTCAGTGTCGGCGACGACAAATTGCTTGATCTCGTCAGTGACATGCGGGATCACCTGCACCGTGCCACCGAGATAATCGCCACGCCGCTCTTTGGCAATGACTTCAGAATAGATGCGCCCGGCAGTGACGTTGTCACTCTTGCGCGCGGGCACACCCGTGAAGCGCTCGTAATGGCCGAGGTCGAGATCGGTCTCGGCACCATCGTCGGTAACGTAAACTTCGCCATGCTGATAGGGGCTCATGGTGCCCGGATCTACGTTGAGATAGGGGTCGAGCTTACGCAGACGGACCTTGAATCCGCGTGCCTGCAACAAGGCACCTAGCGATGCTGCTGCCAAGCCTTTTCCAAGCGATGAGACCACGCCGCCAGTAACGAAAATGAACCGCGTCATGGGCGTTTATCCTAACGCCTCGCGATGCTCCCGGCTAAGGTAAATGCACCTAACCCGCAAGTCCTTACGTGCAAAGGCTTATTCGTCTGCAGGAACGATTGGCCCCTCGTCGGGCGTCGGTAATGGGAGCAACGTCGATTCGGTGGCGGGCTGCTCGCCGACGTCGAGGATAGAGGTCGGCTCGCTAGTGCCGGATGCCATGATCGCCAACAGCATACTGGTACCCATAAAGCAGGCCGCGAGGATACCGGTGGTGCGGGTGAGCAGGTTGGCCGACTGACGCCCGCTCATGATGCCACCAAACGAGCCGCCGCCGAGCCCGCCAAGGGCGCCGCCGTCACTGCGTTGCAGCAGTACCGTGACCACCAAGGCAATGGCTATCAACATGTGAATCACCAGGATCACCGCGGTCATTGTCTCACCTCGCTCACTGTTCGCGGGCCGTCATACAGCCTCGGCAGCACTTTGACAAATGGCCCAGAAATCATTGGCCTTCAAGGCCGCACCGCCAATCAATCCGCCGTCGACGTCCGCGACTGCAAAAAGCTCCGCGGCGTTGCCAGGCTTGACCGAGCCCCCATATAGCAATCGCGTTGCCAGCGCATCGACTCCGGTCATCGTGTCGAGGCAATCGCGCATGTGACGGTGCATCTCCGCAACATCGTACGCGCTCGCGGTACGCCCAGTTCCGATCGCCCAAACGGGCTCGTAGGCAACAACCAAGCCCGGCGCGCTATCGGGCACGGACTCGGACAATTGCTGGCCGACCACTGCAAGCGCCCCACCAGCATTGCGCTCGGCCTCGGTCTCGCCCACGCAAATAATCGGCGCAAGACCGGCCACCACTGCGACCTCCGCCTTTGCACGAACCAGGGCGCTGCTTTCGCCATGGTCCTGACGACGCTCGGAATGGCCGAGAATGACGAGCCTGCATCCGGCATCGGCAAGCATCGGCGCGGCAATATCGCCCGTATGGGCGCCGTGGGTTTCTGCCGCGCAGTCCTGACCGCCAAGCAGAATGGATGAGCCCTCTATTGCTGCGGCAACGGTAGTCAGCAAGGTGGCGGGCGGGCACAACGCGACATCGCATCTGTCATCAGCGCGCTCGCGCGCAGCGGCGGCCAGGGCCGCACCGTCAGCACGCAGGCCGTTCATCTTCCAGTTGCCAGCCACCAGCGGCCGTCGTGTTGTCGCCATCGTTCATTCCCTACCGTTTGATTGATCGATTTAACACACTTACTTGTTCTGTCCGAGATGCCTGTTGCCGCTGTCCGGCCCGACTCTTATGATGCGCCGCGTTTCCCAGGGACGGTAACTGATGAGCGCTTAGGCGCAAGGGCTTGCGGCATGCTTGATGCCATTCGAAATCGAACCAAGAACTGGGTGGTCAAAGGCTTTATGATCATCCTTGCCCTCAGCTTTGCAGTATGGGGTATCGGCGACATGTTCCGCGGCTCCCAAGACCCTGCCGTGGCGGAAGCGGGATCAGTGCCCATCCGCGTCTCGGCGCTGCAAAATCAATACCGCCGCTCGCTGGCGAGCTTCCGGCAGATGACCCGCGGTCAGTTGACCGACGAGCAAGCGCGAGATTTTGGCGTTCTTGAACAGACTGTGGAAACCCTCGTGGTCCGGGCGCTAATGGCTCAGAAGACGAGCGACATCGGCATCGGTATCTCGGATGACGCTGTGCGCCAGGCCATCGCCGACAGCCCAAGCTTCCGTAACGAGGCCGGTTTGTTCGACCGCATGCTCTACGAGGCTGCCTTGCGCGAGAATGGCTATAGCGAACAAAGCTATGTTGCGACCGTGCGCGAGGATCTGGCCAGTGCCCAGATCATCGGCAGTCTTACCGAGGGCCTAGCAACGCCGGAGGCAGTCATCGATCTGCTGCACGCCCATCGTGGCGAGCGCCGGCGCGCCATCGTCGCTACCATCATGCCCGAGACCATGAGCAATATCTCCGAGCCAACGATCAGCGATATCCAGACCTATTACACAGCAAATGAAGCCCAGTTCATGGCCCAGGAGTCACGGCGGGTGGCTTTTCTGTCACTACGCCCGGCTGACCTCCTGGACGAAATCGAGGTGGCCGACGAATACGTGAGAGCAGAATACGACGCCCGCGTCGAGGCACTCACTGTGCCAAACCGTCGCGATATCGACATGGTCGTTCTGGCAGACGAGGACGCGGCGCAGGCGGCGCAGCGGCGCGTGCAGGAAGGCGAGGATTTTTTTGCCGTCGGCGCCGACATCACGGGCAATACCAAGGACGATATGCGCCTCGGCCTCGTCGAGGAAGGCGACCTGCTGCCAGAGATCGCCGAGGCGATCTTCTCCGCCCCGATCGACGAGGCCCTATTCTTCCGGAGCGCTTTCGGCTGGCATCTCGTGCGTGTCAACGAGGACATACCGGGAGGCACCCCGACCTACGAGGACGTGGCCGAGGAGATCCGCCTCGAGTTCAAGATCAAAGAGGCGGCAGATGCCACCTGGGTCCTGAGTGGCCGTCTCGAGGACGAACGCGCTAGCGGCGCTACGCTAGAGGAAGCGGGGCGGGCTCTGGGCATTACCACCATCTCGCTTGGACCGCTCGATCGCTACGGGCGTGATGTCAAGGAAAAGGCCATCGAGGACATGCCGCCAATCGCCGATTTTCTGGACAACGCTTTCCGGGCTCAGGAAGGCGAGGAATCTGACCTTATCGAGGCCCCGGGAAATATTTTCTATGCCTTCCGCGTTGACAGCGTTCAGCCGGCTGCCGTCAAACCGCTCGATACTGTGCGCGAGCAGGTCGCCGATGCCTGGCGCGACGAGCGCCGCAAGGAAGCCGCGGCTGCCATGGCGGCGGAGCTTGCCGGGCGCGCGGCTTCCGCTGGTGCACTCGTTGCCGCAGCAAGTGACTTGGGCATAGAGACCGGCGAGACCGCTGCGTTCACCCGCGAGGGCCGCAATATGGATTCGGGCCTGACCCGAGCCGTCGCCGATGCAGTCTTTGCACTGGACGAAGGCGAGGCGACCGGACCCGTAGAGACGACCGGTGGCAACCAGGTGGTCGCCGAGTTAATCGAGGTCATCGCCGCCGACGACAGTGATGGCGAAGCCAAGACTGCGATTGCCGGCCGCATGACAGAGGCCTATCGCCTCGACGTACTGGATGCATACGATGCCATGCTGCGGCGCGAATATGGCGTCAGCGTCGACCGTGCCCTGATCGACACCATCTATTAGGCGCTAGACGGCGTATGGTGATCCTCCCCGACTACGATAGCTTCGCCGCTACTTACGAGGCAGATCAGGCACAAGTTGCCTGGACACGTCTCGTGGCGGATCTGGAAACGCCGGTCTCGGCCATGCTCAAGCTGAGCGATGGCAGACCGAACAGCTTCCTGCTGGAATCGGTCGAAGGCGGTGCCGTGCGCGGCCGCTACTCCATCATCGGCCTCAAGCCCGACCTTATATGGCGCTGCCGCGGCGACAAGGCCGAGGTCAACCGCCGCGCCCGCTACGACGCCAACGCGTTCGAGCCGTGCGAGCGCAGCGCGCTCGATTCGTTCCGTGCTATCGAGCACCAATCCCGCATCGTTTTGCCAGAGGGGCTACCGCCCATGGCTGCCGGCCTGGTGGGCTACATGTCCTATGACATGGTGCGCCTGATGGAGCGCCTGCCGGACGATAATCCGGATGTGCTCGGCGTGCCCGATGGCCTCTTCCTGCGTCCGACCGTGATGGTCATCTTTGATGCGGTTGACGACATGATCACCGCCGTGACGCCAGTCCGCCCCGATCCCGGCGTCAATACGCGCTCAGCTTACGGCATGGCGGGCGAGCGGCTGTCGGACATCGTCGCCGATCTCGACCGCAGCCTGCCGGCGACTCGCGCCATCGACGCGGATAGTACGAGCCTGCCCGAGCCCGTCTCGAACGTCACCCGCGAACGCTACCACGCCATGGTCAAGCAGGCGAAGGAGTACATTAGCGCGGGTGACATCATTCAAGTCGTGCCCTCGCAGCGCTTTGCCGTGCCCTTTACGCTGCCGCCCTTTGCGCTCTATCGCGCCCTGCGCCGCCTCAACCCGTCGCCGTTTCTCTTCTTCCTCGATTTCGATGGCTTCTCGGTGGTCGGTTCGAGCCCGGAGATCCTGGTACGCCTGCGCGACGGCAAGGTCACCATCCGCCCCATCGCCGGCACTCGCGTTCGCGGTGCCAACCGGGCCGAGGACCAGGCCCTGGCAGACGATCTGCTCGGCGATCCCAAAGAGCGTGCCGAGCACCTGATGCTGCTGGATCTCGGGCGTAACGACGTCAGCCGCGTCGCCAGGATCGGCAGCGTCCAGGTCACCGAACAGATGGAGATCGAGTATTACAGCCATGTCATGCACATCGTCTCCAACGTCGAAGGCGAGATTGACGACGATCATGATGCAATCGATGCCTTGATCGGTGGCTTTCCTGCTGGCACGGTTAGCGGTGCACCCAAAGTACGAGCCATGGAAATTATCGACGAGCTGGAGCCAGAGCGCCGCGGCATCTACGCGGGCTGCGTCGGCTATTTCGCCGCCGACGGCGCCATGGACACCTGCATCACCTTGCGTACGGCCGTGATCAAGGACGGCACCATGTACGTCCAGGCCGGCGGCGGCGTGGTCGCCGACAGCGACCCGGAAGCCGAATACCAGGAAACTCGCAACAAAGCCCGCGCCCTCATTCGTGCCGCCGAAGAAACAGTGAGTTTCGCCAGTAGCGGGCGAAACTAACGGGTCTGCGCCGTAATCGTCAGCGCCGGCTCAACGGCAAAATCTATCGTCACCGGCGAAATGCCCGCGGCACGCGCGCGCGGTAACCAGCGCTGGATGGCCTCGATGGTCTCGTCGTAGGGATGGCCGATAGCCACCGCCAAGCCGGTGTTGCGGGCTATACGCTCGGCCTCGGCGAACTGCAGGTCGATGGCGGCAGGATCGCGGTGGTTATCGAGGAACACGTCGCGGGCCCCGCTAGGTATGCCTAGCGGACGGGCAAGCTGCCGCACGACGCTATCGGACGTGGTCATGGAATCTAGGATCATCAGGCCGCGCGAGGCTATCACGTCGATGACACTCGCCATAGCCGTGGCGTTTGAGGTAAAGCGGCTGCCCATGTGGTTGTTGAGTCCGATCGCGCCCGGCACGCGGTCGAACGCCTTTGCCAAGCGCAGG
>JASLYQ010000006.1:0-16538 GCA_030739735.1 Alphaproteobacteria bacterium
GTTTTGTCATCTCGTATTCCTCCGTTATCCGGCGGAATACACCTTAGCAACCTGTCCGATTTTCTGGGACCACCTCAGACCGTCCGAGTTATTTTTAACGAGATCATCCATACTCTCGGCTAGTGCGAGTGATGGGATCACGACAATCAATAGAGCGGTTAAAAAGATCAGTCGGGTCATCACGTTATGCCTCCCGGAGTGATATTAGTCACTGACTACCTACGATCCGACGGGTCCATGTATCCAAATCTCATTTCGGATCCGAAACACGACTAGGATCGACTTAAACGGTCGCAGAGTCGATTGTCGGTAACCGGATGTCGGTATCCACTACAATGACCTGATCGATTGTGTAGCGACGTCTGAGTCAGGTTTCGGATGGTGATCCCGACAGGACTCGAACCTGTGACCTACTGATTAGGAATCAGTCGCTCTATCCGGCTGAGCTACGGGACCATTACATCCACGGTCGAACATATACGACGTGAGGGCTTTGGAAAGGGTACTGCGTGTCTCGGGGCACCGATCTCATTTCGGATCCGAAAGGAGAATCGTGAGAATCACTGTTCACTAATCGTTTACTTTAGAAAAATGAATGGAATAACGTTTATTTGTCAATGTGTTGAGATAGAGAAAGTTATTAGGAATCCTGTATTCTATCAGACTAAGCTACGGGCCCTCTGGACAGAATTTTAGTGCAGGGTGATGAGGGCGAGGATGGAGTTGTGCTGCTTCCGTACCGCTAATCTAGGGTGTTCGTTTTACTGCCCAAGTCGGACGTGTGCACGCTGCCGCCCACCTGACCGAAGGTCAGACCTGGGCGCTCGCCAATCTTAAGTTGCGCATAGGCCACATGAGACTCGAGCAGTATGGGCCAAGGATAGGCGCTATAGGCTTTCGGGATGGCGCCACAGAAGGCAGCCGTGGCATCGGTCAGCATAAAGTCCCATGTTAATCGCAAGACCCCATGTTAGTGACGAGTCGCCAGCATACCTAATAAAGCTTGTCCCTGTCGCCGTCATGCCTTGCCTGGATCACGATAATGCGTTCCGGACTTTCTCTGCTCATCGCCCTTGCTTTCGCCCTGCCCGCCGAGGCGGATGATGCCGATATAGCAGCTGGCGCAGCCTTGTTCGCGACCCACTGTTCATCCTGCCACGGTATCGCCGCCCGCGGTGCCGCCGGACCCAATCTGAGGGATGAAGCGACCTATTACGGTAACGGCTACGACGACATCTTCGACGTTATTCTGAATGGCGTGAAGAATAAGCCCATGAAGGCTTGGCGTGATCGCTTGACGGTGTCCGAGATCGAACAAATCTGCACCTATATCGTGCACCTGCAAAACACCAATGACGGTGCCACTGAAGCGACTAATGAGTTGGGCCGCTATCGCATGTGATAGCGCCACGGTCCACCCGGACCGGATCGTACGCCGCTGCGCCGCGAGGTCTCTAGCAATGCCCGCTGAGGGAGCCGCATTTATGAGCATAGATGTGGTCGGCTACTCACGTCTCATGCAGGACGACGACGAGGCAATACTGGAGACACAGCGCCTCATTCCTGAGGCGATGGGGGGTTGGCCGATATCAAGAAGGCCTGCTCAACCATTTCATGGAAGGCTTGCGCAAGGCTGAGCCCAAGGTAGGGGTGGCCCCTATCATCGGGGGTTGGCACAAGGATTGAGTGCAATCGCTACCTCCTGTATGACATGGCCATGACGGACGCGGCGGCAAGGTTTTCAGCGACACCTCCGCCGGACAAGGCGGCGGCGTTCCGACGCCTGCTCACATCCCCCGATTTGCAATTCCTCTGCGAAGCCCATAATGGGCTCTCGGCGCGTATTGCTGAGGATGCGGGCTTTCTTGGTCTCTGGGCTTCTGGGCTGTCGATCTCGGCCTCGCTTGGCGTGCGCGACAACAATGAGGCGAGCTGGACCCAAGTGCTCGAAGTGGTCGAGTTCATGGCCGATGCGACGCGCGTTCCCATCATGCTCGACGGTGACACCGGCTACGGCAATTTCAACAACATGCGGCGCCTGGTGCAGAAGCTGGAGAGCCGCGGCATCGCCGCTGTCTGCATCGAGGACAAGCTGTTCCCCAAGACCAACAGCTTTCTCCATGGCGAGGCCCAGGTGCTGGCTGACGTCGATGAGTTCTGTGGCAAGATCCGCGCCGGCAAGGCGGCGCAGTCGAATCCCGACTTCTCCATCGTCGCCCGCGTCGAGGCACTGATCGCCGGCCGGGGGCTCGACGAAGCGCTGCGCCGTGCTGGCGCCTACCACGCCGCCGGGGCTGACGCGATCCTCATCCATTCAGCGAGTTCGACCGCCGACGAGGTGGTGGCTTTCCTTGATGCCTGGAATGGCTGCTGCCCGGTGGTGCTGGTGCCGACCAAGTACTACACGACGCCCACAGAGGTCTTTCGCGAGCACCGCGCCTCGCTGGTGATCTGGGCTAACCATCTGGTGCGCGCCTCGGTCGCGGCCATGCAGCAGACCACGGCGACACTCTATGCCGACCAGAGTCTGCTCAGCATCGAGAACGCCGTGGCACCGGTCTCGGAGGTCTTTCGCCTGCAAGGTGCGGCCGAGTTGGAGGAGGCGGAGCGGCTCTATCTGCCCCATGGCGATAGCCGCGCCGTGGTGCTCGCGGCGGCGCGCGGCCAGGAACTCGGTGAACTCACTGCTGAGCTTCCGAAAGCGATGCTCGACGTCGCCGGCAAGCCCTTGCTTGCGCATATCGTCGCGACTTATCGCAGCACCGGCATTTCCGACATCACCGTGGTGCGGGGCTATGGCAAGGACCGTGTTGCCCTGCCCGGCCTCGCCTTGGTCGACAACGACGCCTTTGCCGAGACCGCTGAGGTTGCCTCTCTGGCCTGCGCCATGGCGGCGGACGCCGACGGTGGGCCGCTCGTTGTCTCCTACGGTGACGTGCTGTTCCGCCGCCACCTGCTTGATATGCTGGCCGACGCCCTCGCCGCCGCCGACGATGACACCTTGGCGGCGATCGCCGTCGATACTGCCTGGCAGGAAAGCCGCAACCGCGGCCACGGCCGGCGTCCTGATTTCGTTACTGGCTCGCGTCCCTATGGCCGCAGCGCCACCATCGACAAGGTGACGTTGCAGGCCATGGGATGCGAGCTTGGTGGGCGTATTGACGGCGAATGGATGGGTCTCGTGCGCTTTAGTGCGTCGGGCGCTAGGCACCTGGCCGAGATGCTATTAGCCTGGCAGGCGGAAGATGGGCAAGGCTTGGCGAAGGCCCATATGAACCAGCTCTTCAACCGTCTGGTTGCTGAAGGCAACAGCATCTGCGTGGTCTACACCACCGGGCATTGGCTCGACGTCAATCACGTGGAGGACCTGGTGCTCGCTGGGAGCTTCGTTTGATTGTTGCCGACACCTTTCTCGATGCTGCGCATGCCCGCGGCTTCGATCTCTACAGCGGTGTGCCGTGTTCCTATCTCATGCCCTTTACCAACACAGCCATCAGCAGTCCCACGCTGAGCTATGTTGGTGCCGCCAACGAGGGCGATGCGGTGGCGATCGCCGCGGGTGCAACGCTCGGCGGTCGTGGTGCCGTGGCCATGTTCCAAAACTCCGGGCTCGGCAATGCGGTGAGCCCGCTGACCTCGCTGACCTGGACTTTCCGTCTGCCGGTTCTGATTATCGTCACCTGGCGCGGCGAGCCAGGTGGGGCGGCGGACGAGCCCCAGCACGAGCTAATGGGGCGCATTACGCCGCGCCTGCTCGAGGCCATGGATATTCCGTGGCAGCGGTTCCCTTCCGAGGACGAGGCGGTCGAGCCGACGCTTGATGTAGTGCAGAGGCACATGGTGGAAAGTGGCCGGCCCTTTGCGCTGGTTATGTCGAAATGTAGCGTGGCGGCAAGCGCGCTGGTCGCACAAACCATGTCGCCTCGCACCGGCGCGACGGTGCCGCCGGCAATTGGCGAACCGAGCCTCGACCGCCGCTCTGCGCTCTGCGCTCTGCGTGAGGCCGCCGGTGCGCGGGACGTACTGCTGGCGACAACGGGCTTCACAGGGCGGGAGCTCTGCGCCATCGGTGACGAGGCGGACCAGCTTTACATGGTCGGCTCCATGGGCTGCATTGCCAGTCTTGGCCTTGGCCTCGCCCTGGCACGGCCGGAGCACAGAGTGATCGCCATTGACGGCGACGGCGCGCTGCTCATGCGTCTTGGTGTTCTGGCGACGGTCGGTGCGGTGGCGCCGAAGAACCTGGTGCATGTGGTGATCGACAACGGCATGCACGAATCGACCGGGGGCCAGACAACGGTTAGCGCTAGTGCCGATTTGGCCGCCGCGGCTGCGGCCTGTGGCTATGCCCGTGTGCTGCGCGCGGGCGCTTTGGCGGATATTGCCGGAGCGCTGGCTGGCGGCGACGGCCCAACACTACTGCATGTGCCGGTACGCCCGGGCGTGACATCGCCGCTGCCACGCCCGTCCGTAACGCCGGCGGGAGTGGCGGCGCGGCTGAAGGCCCACCTCGAGGCGTGAGCGGCCCCTCTCTCTGGGAAAAATTCGTTGCTGCCCTATTGGGGGGTGTGCAAAAAGCTCCGTGGCTCGTGCTCCTCGGTGCGGCCTTAGTGACCGTGCTCGCCTTCCGGGCCACGCTCGAACTCGGGTTTGATACCGCGACCGACGATATGATTTCCGAGGACGCTCGCTTCATACAGGTCTGGCGCAATATGAAGGCACGCTTTCCCACGCGGAGCGATGTTCTGGTCATGGTCGTAGACGGCGATACTCCTGACCGGGCTTTAGCCGCCGCTGACCGCATCATCGTAGACCTCGCCGCTGAGAAGGCGCTGTTTGCCGAGATGCGTCGTGCCGACGGCGGACCCTTTCTGGAAAAGAATGGTCTGCTCTATGCCGAGCGCGAGGATCTGCTCGACCTCTACGACAGCCTGGCCGAGGCGGCGCCGCTGCTGCAGCGCCTGCGCGCCGATATGTCCTTGCGCGGGTTGTTTGCCGTGGTGACGCTTGCGGGAGGCGGCGATGTGGACCGTGTTGCCTGGCTGCTGGGGCGCTTGGCGCGGGTCATCGACGCGCGTCTCGACGGCGAGGCGGCCGAACTCTCCTGGTGGGAGATCATGAGCGGCGCCGAGGCGACGGCGGCGGACCGACGGGCGTTAGTGCTGGTGCGCCTCTTGGCACGTGATCCGGATGGGATTTTTCCTCTCGGCGAAGCGCTCGATGCTGCCCGTACCATCGCTGGAGGGGTCGGCGACGGTGTCCAGGTACGCCTGACTGGCGGGCCGGCGCTCGAGTACGACGAGTTGGCAACGGCGCAAGCCGGGGCGGCACGAGCTTGCTTTTTGTCGTTGCTGCTGGTGCTCGCTATTCTCTGGTGGGCCCTGCGTTCGCCGCGGCAGATGGCGGCGGCGCTGCTGACGCTTATCGTCGGGTTGGTCTGGACGGCGGGGTTTGCGGCGCTCACGATAGGCCATCTTAATCTGATATCTATCGCCTTTGCCGTGCTGTTTGTTTCGCTTGCTATTGATTTCAGTATTCACGTCTGCTTGCGTGTCTCAGAAAGTGGCAGCGTGCGCCAGGGATCGTTGGCCGTAGCGGGTTCTCTCGGTCTTTGCGCTATCTCTACGGCCTGCGGCTTTTACGCCTTCATCTTTACCGACTATCGCGGTGTCGCTGAGCTTGGCGTGATCGCCGGTAGCGGCATGCTGATCGGGCTTGCGGCCAATCTTACCGTGCTGCCGGCGCTGCTGACCTTGTGGCCGGGCAAAGTCGTGCCGCCGCCGCTGCGCCTGCCTAAGAGTGGCCGGCGCGTGCGCCTTGCTGCGGCGGCACTGTTGGTGGGCTCGCTGTTGGCGCTGCCCTGGCTGCGCTTTGATGGCAACCCACTCAATCTCCAGAGCCCGCAGGTGGAATCGGTGAGCACCTTGCGCGATCTGATGGCGAGCGGCGAGCGCAGCCTCTGGCAAGCGGCGAGTCTGGCTGCGCATTGGGACGTGGCGGTGGCGCGGGCGGCGGCCTTCGAGATGCTAGACGAGGTCGAGAAGGTCGATTGGCTGGCGACGTTGCTACCGGCTGAGCAGCAGGCGCAAGGAGAGATTATTGCCGACATGGCCTTCGTGCTGGCGTCCGGTCCCTTCGTCCGCGACTGGCAACCGCCGGAAGTGGCCGAGCAGCGCGCCGCAGCCGCCGCGCTGGCGGAGGTAATCGCGGGTATGGACAGCGATGAGGCGCGAGCGCTAACAGGGGCGCTGGCGCGGCTCGCGGACGCGCCGGACGACGCGTTATTTGCGGTCGAGGCGGGGTTGGTGGGGGCACTGCCGGGCAGACTGGCGGCGCTCGACCTGGCGCTTTCTGCCGCGCCATTCGGGCTTGACGATCTGCCAGCTGCGCTAGTGGCGCCCTATCGCGACGCATCCGGCACTTTGCGCCTCGATATTCACCCGGCCGAGGATATCGCTACGGATCCCCAGGCACTGGCCCGCTTCGTCACCGCACTACGCACCGTCGATCCCGATGTCAGCGACGATCCGGTTATCGTCGTCGAAGCAGGGCGCGTGGTGATCGGCGCTTTTGCGCAGGCGTTGATCACTGCCCTGGTCTTGATCGCGGCATTGCTGTACGCGGTGAGCTGGCGTCTGCACGATGTCGCTGTGGTGCTAGCGCCGCTGGTGCTCGCCGCAGCCGCCATCGGCGCGGTAATGGCGGTGACGGGGCTGGCGTTGAATTTCGCCAACGTCATCGTGCTGCCGGTCTTGCTGGGCCTCGGAGTGGACAGTGCCATACATCTTCTGCATCGTCACCGCCGCGAGGGAGAGCACTCGGTGCTTCGCACGGCGACCACGCGTGGTGTCGTGTTCAGCGCTCTGACGACCATGGCGGGTTTTGGCAGCCTGGCGCTGTCACCCCATTTGGGAACCGCCAGCATGGGCCTGTTGCTGATGGTCGGTGTTAGCCTGACCACGGCCGCTGTGCTGACCGTGCTGCCGGCACTGCTGTCGCAGGGGCACTGATGCGCACGGTCATGGCCGTACTCGGGCTTGCCGGCCTGGCGCTGGCCATCGCGTTGGTGGTGCGCGAGGGCGTGGGCGCCGTGCTCGGGGTGGTTTTTGCGGCCGGCTGGAGTTTACTCGCCGTGGTCGCCTACAATGCTGTGCCGCTGCTCGCCGATGCTGCAGCCTGGCGCTGCCTCGTTTCTGGATCGCAACGACCGAGCCTTTTGGGCACGTTGGGCGCGCGTTGGATCCGCCAATCGGTGAACCAGCTACTGCCCGTGATGCAGATCGGCGGCGATGTTGTCGGCGCCCGTATGTTGCATCTAGCCGGCGTGCGCGGGGCTGAGGCAGGCGCCTCGGTGGTCGTCGACCTGACCCTCAGCGGTGCGACCCAGATACTGTTCACCCTGGCCGGTGTGGCGCTGATACTGGCGCTATTCGAGACCGAAGGCATGATCTGGCCGGTCCTCGGTGGCACGGCATTCCTGGCCTCCGGCCTGGCTGGCTTCATCGTCGTCCAGCGCAAGGGGCTATTCCGCTTTCTCGCCCGCCATCTGGAAACCGGTAGCGGCGGTATGCTCGCTTTCGTCGGTTCGGCCGAGGCCCTAGATGCGGCGGTGCGTGCCGTGCATGCCCGCCCGCGCGCATTGTGGCGCAATGCCGGCCTACAGCTGCTCGGCTGGTGCCTTGGCGTCGGCGAGACCTGGCTGGCCTGCTGGGTGCTCGGCCATCCCGTCGGTCTGGTTCAGGCCTTTATCTTGCACAGCCTGGTGCGCGCCGTGCGTAGTGCCGCCTTTCCGGTCCCCGCCGGCATCGGCGTGCAGGAAGGGAGCTTTATGCTGTTGGCTGGGATTGTCGGCCTGAGCCCGGAGATTGGTCTCGCCGTGGCGCTTGTCAAACGCGTGCGTGAGTTGGTCGGCGGTGTGCCCGGGTTGATTGCTTGGCAAGTCATCGAGGGTCGCCGCTTGTGGCGCCGCAGGACGGCGGAGTGATGCGGGCGATCCTCTTTGCCGCGGGCGTCGGTAGCCGTCTCGCCGGGGTGCATGACGGGCCCAAAATCCTACTCGAGTTCGGCGGTCACAGCCTGCTTGAGCGGCACCTGCGCCTGCTCAGCGCTTGCGGAGTGCAAGAGACGGTTTTGTGTACGGGTTACGCTGCCGATGTGATTCACGAAGCTGTCCAGGCGCTGGGTTGGACGGACCGTGTGCGCTGTCTCCACAATCCAGATTTCCGCGAGGGCAGCATCCTCACCCAATGGGCTGCGCGCGAGGCCATTGCTGCGGGCGGGCCGGTGCTGTTGATGGATGCTGACGTGCTCTACGACCAGCGCCTGCTGACACGCCTGATTGCTTCCAGTCATGCCGACTGTTTTCTGCTCGACCGTGACATAGAGCCCGGCCAGGAGCCGGTCAAGCTCTGCATCCGCGAGGGTCATCTGGTCGATTTTCGCAAGACCCCCGACCAGCCGCACGATTGGTGCGGCGAGTCGGTCGGCTTTTTCAAGCTGGCGGAGGTGACAGCAAAGCGGTTGGTCGGCTCGACTATCGCCTATATCGAGAGCGGTCGGCGCGACGACTATTACGACGAAGCCTTACGCGATCTGCTGCTCGCCGATGCGCCAGGCAGCTTCGGCTGGGAGGACATCACCGACCTACCCTGGATCGAGCTTGATTCTGCCGCAGACTTAGAACGCGCCCGTGCTGAGATTCTGCCGTACCTGGACCCTCTGCCATGAGCCACCACACTTGGGCCCACCGTTTCGTCGGCCTTGCTGTGCGACCGCTTGCCCGCACCCGCGTGACGCCAAACCAGATTACTGCGCTGCGCTTGGCGACCGGCCTTGCGGCGGCCGTAGCGCTGGCCGGCGGGCTGTTCCACATCGGCGCTGCGCTGTGGCTCGGCTCTATGTTTTGCGACCGCGCCGACGGCATGCTGGCGCGTCTCACGGGCAAGACCACGCCGTGGGGTCACAAGTTCGATCTGGTCAGCGACTTTCTTGCCACCGGCCTGCTCTTCGTCGGCCTTGGCGCCGGCCTGCGCGGTGGTGGGCTCGGCGACTGGGCGATATTGATGGGCGTCGCTGCCGGCTTCTCGGTCTGCCTGATCTTCTGGCTCGTCCAGATCATCGATGCGCGGCTGCCTGCCAACACCGCTGCCGTGCCTGGTATCGCCGGCTTCGACGCCGACGACACGCTGTTTATGGTCGCCCCCCTGATCTGGCTCGGCTGGGCCGAGGAGTTCCTGATTGCCGCTACCATCGGAGCCCTGATAGCGCTGATGATCACGATGCTAGCCTTGTGCTGGGTGGTCTGGCGAAGGTAAAACTTGTGAAAGACATACTTAAGACATTAGGAGGCGCTTCCTGGCGAGAAACAGGCGCGGCGTGTTGCCCGTTTCGATGACATGGTGGCACGTGCCGCGATAGACGCGTATCTCGCGGGAGTGGAAAAGCTGGACGGGAAATCCCATTTGAGGAATGTTTCGCTTGGTTGAGCGCGCGATACAGTCTCAATCCGACCGCGACCTTCAACTAAATCGAGGTGTCGCAGCGCGCTACCGATCAGTTGCCGACGTTTCTTCTCGGCGGCCGTCCATACAATGACCGATATCGCACGGTGGTTTTCCGCAACTATCTGATTTTTAATAATATCAAATAGAGTCGAAAATGATTCGCATCATTCTCGGAATCGATAGCCGGCACGAAATTTCCCGCCTTCTGAAAGGCGTTCTCTAACCTTTCAACGATCGAACACCGTGGTCGGGATCGAGTAGGTGAGGATGGCGAATTCCTCGCCGGGGTTGGAGTCGTAGATGCTGGCGTTGGAAAGGTGGCCGATCTGCACGCCGAGGCGCGAGGCGTCATCGAAGCGGTAGGCGAACTCGAGTGCCGAGCGGAATTCTAGTGGTCCGCCGAGGTCCTTGCCGTCGCTCTCCTCGAAGCCGCCCACCGAGAAGCTGGGCGTGAGCACAAAGCGGCGACCGAAATAGACATCGCCGTGAATGCCGGCCCAGCCGTAGAAAGCCTGGTCTGTGGTTATGAACAGCCCTGCATGGGGCCTGAAAATCCACAGTTTGGTGTTGAAACGCAGCTGGATATCGAACTGGCCGGCGGTCATGTTGTCGTTGATATCGAAGCCGCCGGCGCCGATGGTGATGAAATCGGGCTCGCGGAAGCCGTCTTCGGCGGCTGTGGGCTCGGCAATCAGGATGGCGGTGAGGGCGGTCATGGCGTATCGAATCGGTCTCATCTCTGTTCCCCTCCCAGACTGCGGTCGCGTAGGCGATTGGTGATTGTCACCAACGCCTGACGGATGCTGGGCTCCAACGACGAATGTCCCGCCTCGGGCACCACGGTAAGCTCGGCCTCGGGCCAGGCGCGGGCGAGATCCTGCGCCGTGCGAATCGGGCATACCATATCGTAGCGGCCCTGCACGATAAAACCGGGGATGTGGCGGATATGCGTGATGCCGTCGACCAGCGCTCCCGGGCGCAGAAAGATTTCATTGACGAAATAATGCGCCTCAATGCGTGCCAGACTGAGCGCTACCTCGTCGCGGCCAAAATCGGCAAGCACGGCGGGATTGGACTTGAAAGTGGAGCAGGCGCCTTCCCAGCGGCTCCAGGCATGGGCCGCTGGCATGTGCACAGTGGGGTCGGGGTCGCATAGGCGACGGTAATAGAATGACAGCAGGTCGCTACGCTCTTCCGCCGGCAGGTGCTCGGCGAAAGCCCGCCAGTGCTCGGGAAAGAAGGTTCCCATGCCGCGCATGAACCAGTCTACCTCGCAGGACCGGCAGAGGAAGATGCCACGTAGGATCAGGGCTAAGCACCGATCCGGGTGCGCCTGCGCGTAGGCCAGCGCCAGGGTGGCGCCCCAGGAGCCCCCGAAGACCAGCCAGTTCTCGATGCCAAGATGCTCCCGCAGAACTTCAATATCTGCGACAAGATGGCCGGTCGTGTTGTCTTTGAGGGTGCCGAGGGGGCGCGAGCGCCCGGCGCCGCGCTGGTCGTAGACGATGATGCGGTAATAGGTAGGATCGAAAAAGCGCCGATTGCTAGCATTGGTGCCGGCGCCGGGACCGCCGTGCAGAAACAACACGGGCACGCCATCGGTGCGACCGCTTTGCTCCCAGACCATGACGTGGGGTGGATCGAGGGCCACCTCGCCTGTTGCGAAGGGTTGGATGTCAGGATAAAGCTCGGGCGCAGCCATAGTTTCAGTTAACCCGAGCCCCGCCCTGTAGACAATCCCACGGGTACTCGTCCTACTCGCGTTCTGCACGCCCTTTGACGAGGTCTCAGGTCTGCATGTCCGGATTGTGTCCCGTGGAGTGGTGTAGGAGCTGCGAGGGGATCGCAGTCACCGGCCAGGTTGGGCTGGGTTTCTCAAGCGGTCTGTGGCGGTAGCCTGATGAGGCTAGCATGGCCGGTCTCGGCGATGGTTTTCAGGGTCATGTGTTGCGCCGCCTAGACCGCCCGTTCGTTATCCAGCCCTAAGAGGATAGCGCTGATCAGTCGGGTGATAGCTTCGGGTGTTGATGGTCTGCGAGGGAGTTTGGCGGGACGGCGCTTTTCACCTATGGCGGCGACACCATCACCCCGTACGATGCCAGCCAGACAGCGATTGGGCATTCTTCCGATGATCTTAACCCCCATCGAGGATTCAGAGACACGTTTCATCTGACATCATCCCGGTGGGCGGGCCGGCGCTTCGGCGGGCAGTCTCTTTGTTCTACTCCGGCCATCAGCGGCTGAACGCTGGGTTGTCAATCGTGTCAATCCCTGACCGCAAATCCGACGAGCGTGTCCTCACGCCTCCGCAGCGTCCTGGACCTCGCCGCTGGCGTCGAGGCACACGGCGGTGAGGGGGCCACCGGCACCGCAGCCGGTATCTATAGTCATGGTCAGCGCGTTGTCGGTGGGGCCGGCCTGGTCCGGATCGTAGCCGCGCACGACACGGCGGAAGCCCTCGTAGGTCTCGCTAATGGCATCAAAGTCGCCGCCGCCCCACCACAGCGTGTCGCTTTGCGCCGAGAGTGGGCGGGCGGGGTCTAGGCCGGCATGGACCAAGAGGAGTGTGTGGTCGGCGGTGTAGGCTGCGCGGCGCAGGCTGGCGAGTAGGGCTTCGTGGCCGGGATGGGTGCGCATGCGCTCGCGCAGCTCGACTGACCAGCGGGCCAGCGCTAGCGGGCCTTCGCGGCAGCGTATGCGGGCCACATCGGCATCGATACCGTAGGCTGCAAGCGTCGCCCCAACGCCTTGCGCCAGCATCCATTCAAGCACTTGCCCCGGATCCTGGGCAATCTGAATCTGCAACAGCTTCTGCCACATCTCCTCCTGCGCTCCGCGCAGGTGCACGATATCGCCGTCGAACAGGGTGAGGCGCGCCAGCAGGGCGCGGCGAAAGAGCAGTAGCTCGTCGAGGGTACCGGCGATATCGGGCCCGCGGCCGAGATAGTTGCCGAGATAGACTAGCCGGTCGCCCGGTCGAAAGCGCACCTCGATGGCGTTGTGCAGGGCCGCCAAGCGCGCTCGCTCGCCATGCACGGCGCCCACGGCCCAAATGCGGCGGGCATGGCTCACGATCGCGAACTTATCTGTGTTAGCTGCTGCCACCCATCGCCGCCGTTATCGGAGTTGCCAACCGCGGTTGGCAGTGTGGCACGCCAGAGCGTCCGGGTTAAGCCGCCATCTTGAGGACATCTTCGAGACGGCGTGTGGCCGCGGTCTGGTCGATCTTCTCGACCGCCGCGAACTCGCGCGACAGGCGGTCGAGCGCAGCCTCGTAGAGCTGGCGCTCGCTGTAGGACTGGTCGGGCTGATCCTCGCCCCGGTGCAGGTCGCGTACCACCTCGGCGATGGAGACAGGATTGCCGGAGTTGAGCTTGGCCTCGTACTCCTGCGCACGGCGGCTCCACATGGTGCGTTTGACCCGCGCCCGGCCGCGCAACGCCGTGATGGCCTTGTCCATCTCGTCGGGCGTGGAGACCCGGCGCATGCCGCTGGCCGAGGCTTTGCCGAGCGGGACGCGGAGGATCATCTTCTCCTTCTCAAAGGAGACCACGTAGAGCTGCAACTCTACGCCGCCAAACTCACGCGTCTCGATGCTGGTGACCTCGCCCAGCCCGTGACAGGGATAGACCACTAAATCCCCGGTCTTGAATTTATTCGGTTTAGCCATGTCTGCTTGCCTCAACCCAGCTGTTTCAGTGTTTTGATCCGTTGTGTTGCCACACGACCAACTCTTCCGGCGCCCCTTAGCAGGCGTGCCCGACGCGCTATTCGGGGCCTGTGCCCCGAGCTTCCTTGTATCTTGTGAAACAAAAATCGCCGCCGCCACCCGCAGCAACGACTCCGCTGCTCCAGAACACGAAATCTATCACATTTTTGGCGACAAATACAGCGCGTCTGACATACGTCTCGCGCAAGGTTGGGTCGCGGTGAGGTGTCAGTCTTCGGTATTGCCGGGATTGGGGCTGAAATGAGCGTCGTACTTGCCGGACACGTCCTTCCACTTCTCGGCGTCGGGCGGCGACTCGCCCTTGCGCGTTATATTAGGCCACTGCTCGGCATACTCCTGGTTGAGCTTGAGCCACATGTCGAGTTCGCCTTCGCTGTCGGGCAGGATCGCCTCGGCGGGGCATTCTGGCTCGCAGACGCCGCAATCGATGCACTCGTCGGGATGGATGACGAGCATGTTCTCGCCCTCGTAGAAGCAGTCGACGGGACATACCTCGACACAGTCCATGTACTTGCACTTGATGCAACCTTCGATGACGACGTAGGTCATGCCTTGCTTCCTTTCTTATAGCCCGAGCCGGGCGAGCACGCGCTTGCGCGCCTCGCCACGTTCCCGGTCAGTGACATAGATCAGTCCGGCGACCCGGCGCAATAGATTCTCTTCGTAGTCGTGCAGAACGCCGTCGGCATAGGCCACTTCCCAAAGCATCTCGATGAGTTCGACGCGGTCGTTATGGCTGAAATGGTTCTTGGCGGAGTTGGTGAAGCTGAAGACGCTGTGGGAAGCGGCAGTGCGCTCCTCGGCATCGGCAATGAGGTCCGCGGCGGCGGTCTCGTCGAGACCGAATCGTTCGTGTAGCAGGGTCGCCACGGTACAGCGCTCGGCCTCGTCGAAGCTGCCATCCATGACCGCGGTTTCGACCAATAGTGCGGCGGCGGTGAGGTGTTTGTCGGCTGCGTCGTGGTTGGTAGCGCCCGCAGTCTCTGGCTCGGCGCCGAAGAGGCGGCGCAGACGCTCACCGAGTGCGCTCACGGCAGCAGCACGGTGGAACCGGTGGTCTTGCGGTCGGCGAGATCGCGATGTGCCTGGGCCGCGTCCTTCAGCGCATACCGGGTGTGAATCTCGATCCTGACCTTACCGCTGGCGACCACGTCAAAGAGCGCGTTAGCGGAGGCGACCAGATCCTCGCGGCTCGCGGTATAGACCATAAGCGATGGGCGCGTGAGATAGAGTGAACCCTTGGCAGCAAGGACGCCCGGGTTGAACTCAGCCACACTGCCGGAGGACTGGCCGAAGCTCGCCATCAGGCCACGCGGCGCCAAGCAGTCGAGCGATTGTTCAAAGGTATCCTTGCCGACCGAGTCATAGACCACGGGCACGCCGACGCCGTCGGTGATCTCGCGGGTGCGTTTGACGAAGTCCTCGCGAGTATAGACGATGGGGTGGTCGCAGCCATGGGCGCGCGCGAGTTCGGCCTTCTCGTCCGATCCAACCGTGCCGATCACCGTGGCGCCGAGCGCCTTGGCCCATTGACAGGCGATCAGACCGACACCGCCGGCGGCGGCGTGGAAGAGGATGGTGTCGCCGGGCTTTACCTCGTAGGTGCGGCGCAGCAGGTATTCGACGGTCATGCCTTTGAGCATCATCGCAGCGGCGGTCTCGTCGCTGATGCTGCTGGGAATCTTGACGACGCGGTCGGCGGGCATCAGGCGCACCTCGGCATAGGCACCCATGGGCGGCGCGGCATAGGCGACATGGTCGCCGACGGCGACATCGCTAACGCTTTCACCGACGGCCTCGATACGGCCGGCGCCTTCGAGGCCGACGATGAAAGGTGGATCGCCGACGGGATAGAGGCCGGTGCGGTGATAGATGTCGATGTAGTTGAGCCCGACCGCTTCGTGCGCGATGCGGATTTCACCCGGTCCGGGATTGCCGACCGTGACTTCTTCCCATTTAAAGACCTCGGGGCTGCCCGTCTCGTGGGCGCGGATGGCATGGCTAGTCATGGCGATCTATCCTTCTTCATGAGGGTATGGGAACTCTAAAACACTCGACGCTTCGTGCGTCAACAGATGCCGGTTGGTAGCCACGCCGGTGCTCGCGCTGTAGCCACCGAGGCCGTTTGCCGCGGCCAACCTGATGGCAGGGCATAACAATGGGCAACGGGCTGGTGTGACAGCCTCCCACAACCGCCCTCGGGCGACTACCGAATGCTCGGGCTAGCTCGCTATAGCCCACGGTTTGGTTGTGGGGATTGGCCAGGATGGTATCGTGGACGCGGCCTTGAAACGGTGTCGCAGTTGGTGCAAGGGGTAGGGAGAAGGTTTTGAGTCTGCGATCAAAATAGGCGCGGAGATGACCGAGTGGCTCGGCGAGTGAGGGCAAAATCGACCACCCCGCCCGATCGATCGTTTGGCTATGAACCAAGACACACTCGACAGGGTCGCGGTGCTCTCCGTCCGGTGCAGCCGACCCACCGGAGTCGCGATGATGGCACTGTCCATCTAGTGTCCAACCGCTTGCACGGATCCCCGGCGTGATACCATGGCGGCGACAAGATCATTAGCCGTGGTGATGGGTAGCGAGCAGGTCTGTCCACGGCAGATATAAGCTGTTGGGCGACCGTTCACTTGGCCTTTTTCGGCTGCTGGATGATTGGTTGGTAAATCGGCCGTGCTATTGACTACGGACAGTGTCAGTGTAGCCGAGGGTTGGCTCTTCAAAACACTAAGAAAATCCTGAATTTCCGCGCATTTTCTGTCACCAACAAGGGTCACCTGGGTGGCGGTCTGAAGCCATTCCGCGGCGTTTATATAGCTCGGAACGGCCAACACATTGCTGTCCAATTGGCCGGCAAACGCCTCGACCAATTGGTCGGCTCGCTGGCGATAGGCGGCTTCACCCGTGAGCAGGTGCAGACGTGCTAGCACCTCGAGCGCAGTGGCATTTCCGGCCGGCAGCGCACCGTCCAAAATTGATTTCGTGCGTGCGATCTGGGCCTGGGCATCATCGGCTGTGGTGTAGTAGCCGTGGGCATCGACATCCCAGTAATGGGCGTCGAGAACTGCCAGCCAGTCGCGTGCGTGATCGAGGGTGCGGGTGCCGGCGCCGGCCTCGTGAAGCGCGATGGCAGCGCGCGCCATATTGGCGTAGTCGTCGAGCAGGGCGGTATGGCGGGCGTTGCCGAGTCGGTAGCTGTGCACCAGGCGGTCATGGATGGTCATCGCCTGGCGTACGAAATCGTATGCCGTGCGTGCTGCTGAAATCCACTCCGGCTCGTCGAAAACAAAGCCCGCCTTGGC
>JASLYQ010000006.1:16547-105785 GCA_030739735.1 Alphaproteobacteria bacterium
CGCCTGGCGTACGAAATCGTATGCCGTGCGTGCTGCTGAAATCCACTCCGGCTCGTCGAAAACAAAGCCCGCCTTGGCGAGCGCTGCGATCATCAATCCGTTCCAATCGGCCAGCACCTTGTCGTCCCGGCCGGGGCGCACGAGTTTTGCACGCTCAGCCAGGAGACGCTGGCGCAGCTGAGGCAGCTGCGCTTCCTCGGCGGCATCGAGAGGCGGTGCGCGCAGCCTGTTGAGCACATTGCTGCCTTCCCAATTGCCTCCGGCGGAGACGTCGTAGGCTTTCTTGAAGACCTGCGCATCGGTGTCGAGCACAGCCTCGACGTCAGCGTTGGACCAGACGTAGAACTTACCTTCGACGCCATCGCTATCGGCATCCAGGCTGGCCGCGAAGGCGCCATCTTCCGTGCGCATCTCGCGGAGGACCCAGGCCACAGTTTCGCGTACGCGCGCGTGGAACAAGGTGTTGCCAGTACTTTGCCAGACGAGGGTCAGCAGGGCGATTAGCTGGGCGTTGTCGTAGAGCATTTTTTCGAAATGGGGGACAAGCCATAGCGGGTCTATCGAGTAGCGCGCAAAGCCGCCACCGAGGTGATCGTAGATACCCCCCTGGCACATGTGCTCACAGGTAACGAGGGTGGCGCGGGCAGCGTCGTCGTCGCCGTTTCGTAGCGCTGCGCGCCAGATCAACTCGAAGAGTGCGCATTGTGGGAATTTTGTTGCTCCGCGCAAACCTCCGAGGGTGGTGTCGATATGGGGCAGCGCCTGGGCGGCGAGGCGATCGATATCGTTGATGTTGGGTGCTGTTCCCGGGTGGGTGTGTTCGAGTCGCGCAAGCCCGTCGCGCAGGGTGTCGACATTGGCGTTGATGCGTTGCGGGTCAGCGCGGTAGGTTTCTGCGATGCCGGTCAGCACTTGGGGCAGTCCTGGGCGGCCATAGCGGGGTTCGGGCGGGAAGTAGGTGCCACCCCAGAAGGGCTCGCCGTCGGGCGTCAAGAACATGGTCAGGGGCCAGCCGCCATGCTCGCCGAGCAGGCCCAGTGCGGTCTGGTAAATGCCATCAATATCAGGGTGTTCCTCGCGGTCCACCTTGACGGTAACGAACAGTCGGTTCATGAGGGCGGCGATGTTTTCGTTTTCGAAGCACTCACGCGCCATGACGTGGCACCAGTGGCAGGCGGCATAGCCAACCGAGAGCAGGATGGGCTTGTTCTCGTCGCGGGCGCGCGCCAGCGCTTCCGGGCCCCACGGCATCCAGTGAACCGGGTTGTCCTTGTGCTGTAGTAGGTAGGGACTGGTCTCCGCGGCTAGCAGGTTAGCGGACATAGATCCTCTTTTAACTCGCAGCCGTCGCCGGCTTTGTCTTGACGTTTATGACAGGATGGTGCCGTTGGGGCGCAGCTTACAAACCCACGTCCGAGAAAGGAATGCTATGGTCGAGACGGAAAGTAAGTGGATCGGCTATTTCCGCGCGCATGTGTTCTGTTGCACCAACCAGCGCGATGCGGAGGATCCGCGCGGCTGTTGCCACGATCGGAACGGCACGATCTTGCGTAACTATATGAAAACAAAAATAAAAAAGATGGGAATTTCAGGAATTCGCATCAACAGTGCGGGCTGTCTCGGCCGCTGTGAGGAGGGTCCGGCCATGGTTATCTATCCGGACGGCGTCTGGTACCGCTGCGAGAGCCGCGAGGATGTGGACGAGGTGTTGCAATCGCACCTGGTCAAGGGGGTTCCGGTAGCGCGACTTCTTCTTTCAGATTGCGATAAGTGAGTGACGCCACACATCACACAATAATCGCGCGATCGACCGCTGCAGGGCGAGCGGGGATAGCGGTAATTCGCCTGTCCGGTCCGGCAGTTGGCGCAGTTCTGCGGGGAATGGCTGGGTCCTTGCCACCGGCGCGGCAGGCGCAGTTGACGCGGCTTCGCGTGCCAGGCTCCGGCGAGCTCATCGATCAGGGGCTTGTGCTGTGGTTTCCCGGCCCACGCAGCTTCACCGGCGAGGATATGGCGGAGCTGCAGGTGCATGGCGGCGAAGCCGTGGTTATGGCCTGCCTCGAGGCGGCGCTTGCGGTCGACGGCGTACGCCTGGCCGAACCGGGGGAGTTCAGCCGCCGTGCGTTCCTCGACGGCAAACTGGACCTGACCGAGGCTGAAGGGCTCGCCGACCTGATCGGCGCCGAAACCGAGGCGCAGCGCCGGCAAGCGCTGCGTCAACTCGATGGTGCTCTTGGCATCCTCTATGGGGACTGGCGCGTCCGCCTGATCAATGCCTTGGCCCATGTAGAGGCGGTGTTGGATTTTGCCGACGAGGCACTGCCTGACGATCTTCTATTGAGCGCCGCGCCGGTGGTAGCAGAGGTGGCACAAGAGATGGCCGCGCATCTTGATGACGGGCGCCGGGGCGAGCGCCTGCGCAGTGGTTTATTGGTCGCGGTCGTGGGGCCACCAAATGTAGGAAAATCGAGTATTATCAATATATTAGCAAATCGCAACGTGGCTATCGTTAGCCCCATGGCGGGGACCACGCGCGATGTCGTGGAGGCCCATCTCGATCTCGGCGGGGTTCCGGTCGTGATGGCAGATACGGCAGGTCTGCGGGAGGGCGGCGGTGCGATCGAAGCGGAAGGGGTGCGCCGGGCCAGGGCGCGTGCCGAGGCCGCGGACCTCGTGTTGGCGGTTTTCGAGGCGACGACAGCGGGCAACCTTGACGCAAATACCCTGTCAGTGGTCGGCGAGGAAGCCATGATCGTTCTGAACAAGTCCGACTTGGTAGCGGGGGCGCTGCCTTCGGAAATAGCCGGCCGAGCAACCATCGCCACTTCGTGCCGAACCGGACAGGGCATCGATGCGCTGACCGCGGCAATCGCCGGGGCCGGTCAAACAGTGGGCGGTGAAGGCGCGCCACTGACCCGCGCCCGGCACCGCGATGCCGTGACCGCCTGTTCGGTGTCGTTGGTGCGCTTTGCCGAGGCCGAGGCGCCCGAACTCGCGGCAGAGAATTTACGCCAGGCGGTTCGGAGTCTCGGGCGAATTACCGGTCGGGTCGACGTGGAAGATATTCTCGACGCCATCTTCGCCGAGTTCTGTATCGGCAAGTGAGTGTTTCACGTGGAACATAGATGGACGTGCCACGCTGGGAGCGCCATTTGACGATGGTGAGCGAAAGGCCTATGTGTCCCGGCTCTCAAGGGCGTGAAGCGCCGGTCTTCGCCCGGTCAAAACCCTTGAGAGCCGGGACACATAGGCCAGATGCAACCATCGTTATCTGGGGTAGGTTGCCTACGCGCTAGTGTTCGGTGGTCAAGGAGGCATTGGAGTGCGCGGCATGTTAGGCTTGGATGTCATTGTTGTTGGCGGGGGCCATGCGGGCTGCGAAGCCGCGTCGGCTGCGGCGCGTCTTGGCGCGCGCACGCTGCTGATCACGCACGATCTCGCAACCATAGGCGCTATGTCGTGCAACCCAGCTATCGGCGGCATCGGCAAGGGAACTTTGGTGCGCGAGGTCGATGCACTGGGCGGGATGATGGGTCTGGTGGCGGACCGTGCCGGTATCCAGTTCCGCGTGCTCAACGCCAGCAAGGGCCCCGCAGTGCGGGGTCCGCGCGCCCAAATCGACCGCGACCGCTATCGCCTGGCCATGCGTGCCGCGCTCGACGCCCAGGCGGGTATAACCTTGCTGGCTGGGGCTGTGGAGGATCTTATCGTTGATAGGGGGGGCGCCGTCGCCGGCGTCGTTCTTGGGTCGGGGGAGCGCATTACTGCCAAGGCCGTGGTGATCACCACGGGCACCTTCTTACGCGGCATGATCCATATCGGCGAGTCGCAGATTCCTGCTGGTCGGGTGGGCGAAAGTCCGGCAATCGGCCTATCCCGAACGTTTGAGGGTCTAGATTTTCGGCTTGGCAGGCTGAAGACGGGCACGCCGCCGAGACTTGCCCGCGACAGCATCGCTTGGCAGCGGCTAGAAATTCAGCGCGGCGACGATACTCCGCAACCCTTTTCGTTCCTTGGTGGCGGGATCGGGTCCGAGCAGGTGGTCTGCCATATTACAGGCACCACGCCGGAGGGCCACGCACTGATCCGTGCTAATCTCGACCGCTCGCCGGTCTATAGCGGTGCGGTTGAGGGTCTGGGTCCGCGCTATTGTCCGTCTATTGAGGACAAGGTGGTGCGCTTCGCTGACCGCAACAGCCATCAAATCTTCCTAGAGCCCGAAGGCATCGATAGCGAACTGATCTATCCCAACGGCATCTCCACGGCCCTGCCGAAAGAAGTTCAGGAGGCGCTAATCACCAGCATTCCCGGGCTCGAAAGCGCTGAGATTCGCCAGCTGGGTTATGCCATCGAGTACGATTTCATCGATCCGCGCGAGCTTTCGCCGAGTCTTGAAACCGGCCGTATGCCGGGACTTTTTCTCGCTGGGCAAATTAACGGTACGACCGGTTACGAAGAAGCCGCGGGGCAGGGGCTGATAGCGGGGCTCAATGCGGCGCTGTCTGCCGCGGGCCGGCCCGCCTTTACGTTGGACCGCGCCGAAGCGCTGATCGGCGTGATGATCGACGACCTTGTGACCCTCGGTGCGGTTGAGCCGTATCGTATGCTTACCTCGCGAGCCGAATATCGCCTCAGCCTGCGCCCTGACAATGCTGATCTGCGCCTGACTGGGCGCGGCATTGAAGTGGGGTGCATCGACGACGCCCGACGGGACCGCCATGCGGCAAAAACACAAGCCATCGCCGAGGGTAAGACGCAACTTTCGGCGCTCACCCTGACGCCGGGTGAGGCGGAAAAGCACGGACTGCGCCTGCGCCAGGACGGCGTTCGCCGCGACGGCATTGCACTGCTCGCCCATCCCGAGATCGATATCGCGCGCCTTGCCGCCATCTGGCCGGAACTTGCCGGATTTCCAGGAGATGCGGGGCGCCAAATCGAGATCGACGCGCATTATGCCGCTTATCTCAAGCGCCAGGCGCGCGAGATCGCCGATTTTCGCCGCGAAGCGACGCTCGCCATTCCCGCTGACCTCGATATAGCCGCGATCGGCGGCTTGTCGACCGAAGCGTGCCAGGCCCTCGCCGTGGCACGGCCGGCAACCCTTGCTGCTGCAGCGCGCCTGCCGGGGCTGACGCCGGCGGCGCTAACGGCGCTTCTCGTGTATCTGCGGGGGTCGCCCAATGCCGCCTGAGATGTCGGCGGCGAAATTCGCCGTGGAAGCCGGTGTTTCACGTGAAACATTGGACCGTTTTGAGGCCTATCTGGCGCTGCTTCGCCATTGGCAGAAGCGTATCAACTTGGTCGCGGCCTCAACCCTCGCCGACCCCTGGCGCCGGCACATGCTTGACAGTGCCCAGCTGGTGCCGCTTTTGTCTGCGGGCACGCGGACCGTCGTCGATCTCGGGGCCGGGGCCGGATTTCCGGGACTGCCCATCGCCTTGGTAGCGCCAAAGCCCATAGAAGTACTGCTGATCGAGAGCGATGTGCGCAAGTGCGCCTTCCTGGCGGAGGCGATTCGCGAGTGCGGGGCGCCGGCACGGGTGATTCCAGCCCGAATCGAGGACATCCCGGTGCGCGATATCGATGTTGTGGTGGCACGTGCCTGCGCGCCTTTGGCTAAATTGCTGGGCTTGGCACGACCGCTGCTATGTCCCGGCGGCCGCGCCCTGTTTCTCAAGGGGCGCCGCGCCGAAGAGGAATTGACCGTGGCGGGGCAAGCCTGGACAATGACCCTGGTGCGGCACGCGAGCCGCACCGACCCCGATTCCACCATTATCGAGGCGAGCGACATCACGCCGTGTCCGTGACTGCAGAAGACAGCGCCCCCGGGGGCACAGCGAAAGTTATCGCCGTTGCCAACCAGAAAGGCGGCGTGGGCAAGACCACCACCGCCATCAACTTGGCGACCGCCTTCGCGGCTATCAATAAGCGCGCGCTAGTGGTTGATCTCGACCCCCAGGGCAATGCCAGCACCGGACTCGGCATTGCGGCAGCCCAGCGTGAGCGCACCAGCTACGACGTCATCATGGGCGAGACGAGCCTGGCCGAGGCCGTGCTTGCGACGGAGGTGCCGGGGCTTTTCCTGCTCCCCGCCGACGAGGATCTGGCGGGTGTTGAGATTGAGCTGGTGGCGGCCGAGGACCGCGTGTTCCGCCTGCGCCGGGCCATCGAGACGCTGGTGCAGGATTACGATTACGTGCTTATAGACTGCCCGCCGGGCCTGGGACTGCTCAATCTCAACGGCCTGGTCGCGGCGCATACGGTGCTGGTGCCACTGCAATGCGAGTTCTTTGCGCTCGAAGGCCTCAGCCAACTCATCCGCACCATCGAGCGCGTGCGACAGAGCTTCAATCCCGAGCTGACAATAGAGGGTGTGGTGCTGACCATGTTTGATCGCCGCAACAATCTCTCCGAGCAAGTCGCCAACGATGTGCGCCATTATCTCGGTGCAAAGGTCTTCGAGACTGTGATCCCGCGTAACGTGCGCATTTCCGAGGCGCCCTCCCACGGCAAGCCAGTACTGCTCTATGATTTCCGCTCGGCCGGTGCCCGCGCCTACATGTATTTGGTCAGCGAAATGTTGCGGCGCGACAAAAATGCCGCGATGGTGAGGGCATGAGTGCGGCGCGCGAGCGAGGGCTCGGCCGCGGCCTCGGCGCTTTGCTGGGTGAGGCGGGGGCCGCTGTGCCGGGCCATGAGCCGGCCACGCTGGCGACAGCCGATTTGGCGCCCGGGCCATTCCAGCCACGGCGAAATTTCGATGAGAATGAACTCGAGTCACTGTGCGCCTCGATCCGCGAGCGCGGCATTATGCAGCCAATCCTGGTGCGCCCCGATCCCAAGACCGAAGGTCGCTATGAGATTGTCGCCGGCGAGCGCCGTTGGCGCGCTGCGCAGCGCGCCCAGCTGCACGAAGTTCCGGTCATCATCCGTGAACTCGACGATCGCGACAGCCTCGAGGTAGCACTCATCGAGAACGTCCAGCGCCAGGACCTCGGTGCACTCGAGGAGGCCGAGGGCTACCGCCGCCTGATCGAGGAGTTCGACCTCACCCAGGAGACCCTCGCCCGCCAGGTTGGCAAGAGCCGCAGCCATGTCGCCAACATGTTGCGCCTGCTCGGCCTACCGGAGGCGGTGCGCGAGATGGTCGATACGCGCGAACTCAGTCCCGGCCATGCCCGCGCGCTCTTGATGGCACAGGATCCGGAGGCGCTGGCCAAGACCGTCCAGGCTAAGGGCCTCAACGTGCGCCAGACCGAGGCGTTGGTGAGGCGAGCGGCGGCCGGCTTGGTCAAGGCACTCAAGGCCAAGGTGCTACGCAGCCCGGATACCGTAAAGCTCGAAAAGGACCTCACGGCGGCACTCGGTATGCGTGTACAGATCGTGGAGCGCGGTGAGGCAGGTGAACTGCGTATCACCTATCGCAGTCTCGAACAGCTCGACGATTTCATCAAACGAGTGCGGGACTAACGATTAGCTGCAGCGGTAAGACGCGTAAGCGTCTGGCCACATATCGCGGCAGCCGGCAGACCCGTGGTCTTGCAGTCGATCTCCGCTTGCAGCAGAAGATCAAGTGCTGCGGCCAGGGTTTGAGTTCGCCAGCGCCTCAATTGTTCCATGAAGGAGGCTTTGCGCTTGAAGAATAGGGGTGGGCGCAGCCCGGCGAGCGCGCTTTCGGCGTCGGTGCTGGCGGCAACCCGATGCAGGCGCTGAAAATGCCGCTCTACCGCACGTAGCACGCCGACCGGATGGACGCCATCGAGGTGCAGGCGTAGGAGCGCTCGCCCGACTACGGCGTGGTCACCGCCCGCCACCGCGTCGGCGAGGTCGTCAAGGGTAACCGTAGCCGAATCGCCAATCACGGCCTCGACAGCCGCTTCGTCCACTTCCGTCTCGCCTTCGCCCACATAGAGCGCGAGCTTGTCGATCTCGCGCCGGGTCAGCTTGCGATCGCCACCAAGGCGGGTAATAAGCGCGTGACGGGCGCCAGGCGTCGCGCGCAACTGATGGCTGGCCAAGCTTTCGTCTATGACGCTTTCCAGGCTCGTCGCGTCGTCGGCGTAACAGGGAACGGCGGCTGCGTTGTCGGCACCTTCGCAAAGTTTACGCAGCCGTGAACTCGCCGCAAGCTCGCCCGCTTCAAGCACAACGAGGGTGTCGCCCGCAGCCGTTTCAAGCCAGGAGGCGACTGCCTCCGCCGTGTCGTTGCCGGCTTCGCGCAGGCGCACGACGCGGCGTCCGCCGGTGAGCGCTAGGGCTGCAGCCTCGTCGGCAAGCGAGGCTGGGTCGGCCACGATCGCCTTGCCGCTCAGCTCGGAGACGCGGAAGGGATCACGTAGATCGTCTACGATGCTGCGGACAAGGGTTTCTGCACGCTCCTGCGCCAGCCCACGGTCCGGGCCGTAGACTAGTACTGCTACGACCTTGGCCGGGGGGCTTCGGCAAAAGCCGTCCGCGCGTCCGGCGCCTATCTTCATTGGCCACGCCTGCGGTCAAAATAAAGCGTCAGGCGCTCAAGAATCTTGTGCCCAATCTGGCGTGTAGCGCGGCGGCCCGCGCGCTGCTCGGCAATGAGTGTAGCGTATTCCGCCGACTCGACGATGTTGTAGCTGGTTACGGTGCGCAAATCGCCCTGGTCCAGCACCGTACCGCTGCCGCTCTCGCTCAGAACGTAGCGGACACTGAGGTTGAAGTCATAGCGCCGCACCAGGGTGTTATCCTCGATCACCAGCGCCTCCTTGCCCTCGGTCAGTGACACGCTAAGGCGGTAACGCGACTTCTCGGCCGTTCCCCGCGGGGCAAGCTCTTGATCCAGCAAATCCGCGAGAGTCGGACCCAGGTTGCCGATAATCGGTGCTACTTTGACATGTGCGAGATGAGTAGCGATCTCTACACTGGCGCGCTCGCCGTGCAACGGGTGGAAGCCGCAGCCCGCAAGCGCTGCGGCAACAAGCACTATGACTATATGCCTAGACCACAACATTGACGATTCGGTTTGGCACGACAATCACCTTGCGTACATCCTTACCGGCGATCGCCGCTGCCACCTTGGGCTCGGCCAGGGCCTCGGCTTCGACAGAGGCGCGGTCCGCGTTGGGCGCGAGTTCGAGCGTGGCGCGCTTCTTGCCGTTAACCTGCACTGCGACCACCACGCGCTCTGCGGCAACCAGCGCCGGGTCGGCTTCAGGCCAGGGCTCGCGGCAGATATAGCCGTCATGGCCGAGACGGCGCCAGGCTTCCTCAGCGAAATGAGGCATCATAGGCGCCACTAGCAGGACCAGCGTCTCTAGCGATTCGCGCAGCACGGCGCCAGCCTGTGGGCCGGCCGGCTCGTAAGCCGCGATGGCGTTGGAAAGTGCGCGAATATGCGCGACCGCACGGTTAAAGTGGAAGCGCTCGATGTCGTCGCTCACTGCGGCGATGGTGAAGTGGATGACACGCCTAAGCTTAAACTCGGGGCCCGCCGCATCGAGGTTGTCCGGCATAGCGCTTCCCGCAACGGACAGGGCGGTAGCCGGCTCAGTGACCATGCGCCAAAGTCGTTGCACGTAGCGCCAGACGCCCTCGATGCCTGCTTCCGTCCATTCAAGGTCGCGCTCGGGAGGGCTATCCGAGAGCATGAATAGCCGTGCCGAATCGGCGCCGTAGCGCGCGATCATATTCTCCGGATCGATGACGTTGCGCCGCGACTTACTCATCTTCTCCGAGCGCCCGACGCTGACCGGCGCGCCGTCGCTGCACCGCGTCGCCCCGTCCTCGCTGCGCGTCACCTCCTCAGGATAAAGCCAGCTGCCATCCTCAGCGCGATAGGTCTCGTGGCAGACCATGCCTTGTGCAAGCAGGCCGGAGAACGGCTCGTCGAACTCGACATAGCCGCAGCGCCTTAGCGCGCGCATGAAGAAGCGCGAATAGAGCAGATGCAGGATGGCATGCTCGATGCCGCCAATATATTGGTCGACCGGCATCCAGCGCTGCATCGCCTCGGGCTCCAGCGGCACCTCCGCGTGGGCACAGGCGAAGCGGGCAAAATACCAAGAGGAATCGACAAAGGTATCGAAGGTATCGGTGTCGCGCTCGGCTTCGGCCCCGCATGACGGGCAAGTGACGGTCTTCCACGCCGCATGCCGGTCGAGTGGATTCCCCGGCTGGTCGAAGCTGACATCGTCAGGCAGGATCACCGGCAAGTCTTCCTCCGGCACCGGCACGATACCGCAACTCGCGCAGTGCACGACGGGGATCGGACAGCCCCAATAGCGCTGGCGCGAGGCGATCCAGTCGCGCAGGCGATAGGTGGTCTCGCCTTCGCCATCGCCGCTCTCGGCAAGCCGGGCGATGACTGCCGCCTTGGCCTCCTCGACGTCGAGGCCGTCGAGAAAATCCGAGTTGACCAGCACACCGTCTTCCATGAAGGCCTCGCCGGATACAGTAAAGCTCTTCTCGGCGTTGCGTGGGCGCACCACGGTAAGGATCGGTAATTCGTACTTGGTGGCAAAATCGAAGTCGCGCTGATCGTGCGCCGGCACGCCGAAAATGGCACCTGTGCCATATGCCATGAGTACGAAGTTGGCGACATAGATTGGCAGGGTTACGCCCTCGGCGAGCGGATGGATCGCCTCCAGCTCCGTGCAATAACCCATCTTCTCGGCCGTCTCGAGGTCGGCTTCGGAGGTGCCGATGCGGTTGCACTCGGCGATGAAATCGGCCAGTGCTGAATCCGATTCGGCAAGCTCCACCGCCAGCGGGTGATTTGCGGCAATAGCGCAGAAGCTGGCACCGAACAGCGTGTCCGGCCGGGTAGTGAAGACCTCCAGGCGATCATCGCGGCCCCCCAGGCGGAAGCGCAGCCGTGCGCCCTCGGAGCGGCCAATCCAGTTGGCCTGCATGGTCCGGACGGAATCGGGCCAGCGCTCCAGCTCGTCGAGCGCATCGAGCAGGGAATCGGCAAAATCGGTAATGCGGAACATCCATTGCGGCAGCAGGCGTCGCTCGACTAGTGCGCCCGAGCGCCAGCCACGCCCCTCAATGACCTGCTCGTTGGCAAGCACGGTATGATCGGCGGGGTCCCAATTGACCCAGGCCTCCTTGCGGTAGACCAAGTCTTCGGTGAGCATGTCGAGGAACATCTTCTGCTCGTGCCGGTAATAGTCAGGTGAGCAGGTTGTGACCTCGCGGCTCCAGTCGTAGGACAGGCCCATAGACTTGAGCTGCTCGCGCATGGTGGTGATGTTGCTCCAGGTCCACTCGGCGGGATGGACGCCCTGTTCCATGGCCGCGTTCTCGGCCGGCATGCCGAAGGCGTCCCAGCCCATGGGGTGCAATACGTTGAAGCCGCGCGCGCGCTTGTAGCGCGCCAGCAGATCGCCGAGCGTATAAACGCGCACATGGCCCATATGGATGCGACCGGAGGGATAGGGAAACATCTCGAGAACGTAGTAGGGCGGCCGCTCATCGTCGTCATCGGTGGCAAAACTCGAATCCGCCTCCCAGGCCTTTTGCCATTTGGGCTCGGTCGTTTGCGGATCGTATCGCGCCATCGGGAGTCCGTTCTTGGCTTCAGAGAATGTTCGATAAATCTCACCAGCGCTGCGCCTCATCAGCACCAGCCCAACGGCCGCGTCTGGCCCGCCCGGACTACTCTTGGTTGGCGAGGGTGCGAATTCTGAGTAGGCGAGCGCGCCTCAGAATGGCGTTCTCCAGATCTGTTGACATGGAATCGGCGACAGCCGCATCGACCCAGCCGTTGGCGCCCTGCTCCTGACGGAACACCGCAACCCGGACACCGTCGGCTCGCATGGCCCGATCGAGAATGAAGGCCGAGATCTTAAAGCGCTCGTTCGGCGTTTGCGGTGGGGTATACCAGTCGGTGATGATGACGCCGCCAAAAGGATCGGCTGAGGTCAGCGGCAGGAAGGCAAGGGTGTCGATCGAAGCCCGCCAGAGGAAGCTGTTGACACCGATGCCGGCGCCACCGCCGCCGTCGTCCGGCCGGTAGTCGGGTTCGCCCAGCAAGACGATGCCGCCGTCCCCAAAAAGGGACCCGCTGCTGTCGATGCCGGGCCTGTTCGGATGGGTGCCATAGGTGGAACTATCGTCGGAAGGATAGGCCGTCTCGATGTCTAAATCGTCGCCGCAGCCCGACAGGGTGGGCAACAGCAATGCTACGGCCATCGCCAAGCCCAGCGAGCGCTGCGAGTAGAGTGCCACAGATGAAGCGGTCAAAAGCAAGCGTAGCCTCAGTCAGCGGCCATGCCGCAGCCAACGAAAAAGGGGCGACAGCATAGCTGTCGCCCCTTCTCAAGTCGAGAACCAAAGCTTCCTGATCAGAAGCTCATCTGCAAACCGCTAAAGACCGCTATAGCGTCGTTATCCAGGTTGGCCGCACCGTTGACGGCGAAGTCGGTCGCGTTTTGAGTGTGGTCGATGTCAACACCCTGTATGCCAGTATGCCAACTGAGGCCTGGAGCGACCTGATAATTCGAGCCGATTGTCCAGATATCAACCTCGTACGTCTCGCCCAGCGCTGACGGCGCGACCGTGAAGCCAGTCGTAACGCCAGTGGTGGCATGGGCGAGCGCCGCAGCCGCGGTAACCACCCGGTTCGAGGATACGACTTCAGTGGAAACGTACTGCACCTCGAAACTTAACGGTCCAGCCCAGTAGGCCGCATCTAGACCCCAGCCGTCGCTCTTGAAGCCGTAGTCGCGGCCCTTGATGGCACCTGAGGTGCCTTCATCATAGTATTGGCCGCCCACCTGGAAGCTACCCCAACCGATCTGAGCGCTGAGCATGTACATGCCCAAACCGCTCACGTCCTTGTGGGTGTTCAGACCAGTTGTGCCGGTGGCAGCCGAGAGATAGCCATCGGAAATGGCGCCGACAGCCGATAATCCGACATTGACATCGCCAAAGTCGCCCTTCCACTGGCCACCGAAACCGATCTTGTCCTTGTAAACGCCGGCGGCATTGTCAACAGCGTTGACGGCATTGTCAGACGTATTGGGGGCGTAAGTGATTCCAGCCTGGAAGCCCGATACGATCGGAGTGTAATAGGTGACACCGATCCCCTTAGAGAACCATTGGCGGTATGGCGCGCCAGCGCGAGACCTGATGCCAGACACGGCTGCACCGCCACCATCGGCTGCGCCCGCGGGCATGGCAATGTAGCGCAGCCCAGCGTCAATACCGCCGTTAGCGCCGGCATAGGTTCTACACGTCGGACAGAGGGCCATGCCTGAGTCGGCGTGGAAGTTGTTGCCAAACTCAAGCGAGCCCCAGCCACCATTCATAAAAATGTACTCACGGCCAGGCCAACCGTTCGTATTTACGCCGCCGGTGGCCATGTGTATCGTCGCGCCATAGGCGAGGCCGTTATCAGCCGTCAACTCGCCGTTCATCCAGATCTCGGCAAAACGGCCATTTATCATACCATGATCTGAGGTATTGGCGCTGCCTGCGTAGTTGTCGTTAGAGGCTGTGCCTACTTCCCACTGCGACACCATTCCCGCGGTTAGAACTTGCGTGCCGTCCTCATCTTGCGACTGGAGGGGTACGGCAAGCGCGCTACCAGCGACCACCGATGCCCCAACCAGTGCGGTAGTTCCAAGAAGAAGTTTCTTCATAAGGTTTTCGACCTCCACACTGTGGGTCCATGGGTCCGCGGCTGCATGAACCCCGTGACCCGGCTCTTAACAATCGCCTGGGCAACCAACACAACAAGTCGCCAGGCCCAAAATGGTCGCTCTCAAGGTCGCTTGCCAATCCTCGGCACATCCCTCGAAACCGGCGCGCGCAACATAAGCTACGCACGTCGTCCAGTTTAACTATTTTATGGGCATGCAAATCAACCTTTTCCGACGTCGGACTGCGTTCTTCATGTTACGTTGTGGCAAAAAAGCAACAAATGGCGCCTCAACTAGTGTCCCGGGTGGGTTCTGGCTCAGCTAGGGCGGCCGCCAGCGGCGCGAGCGCTTCCCCCAGACGTTGTGCCCCTTCGTGACACATCGCGCGTTGCCGGTCCACGATGGCAGCGCAAGCGGCCTCTTCGGCAAGGTCGAGGAAGCGCAGCAACGCTGCTGCTGCTTCTGTCGGCCTGTCGAGGAGGTCCGCGAAGGCGATCTCATGCACGGGCAGCGCCAGGACTTGCCGCCAATGGTCGAGCAGGCGCGCCACATTGCGGGCATGGCCGCCGATATCGCCGAGATCGTAGGCATAGGGGCTGGCGCCGGCGAAATCCTCAAAATAGCAGGCGAGGCCGGCATCCAGCGGGTCGCGGTGGCAGATCACCACGCGGGCATCCGGGAACAAGCTTTGCGCCAGGCCGAGGTGGAAGACGTTGCCGGGGACCGCTTCGACGGCCCAGACTACGCTGGGCGCGCGCTCGGCCAGGCGCGTGCGGTGCGCTGTCGCCACGGTCGCACCGCCCTCACCGGCCAGCGCAGCCATATCATCGAGATAGCCGAAGCCCTGGCCACCGAGGCTCCGCGCGCTGGCGTGCAGCAGGCCGGCCGGGCCGAGGCCTTTGATGCGCGAATGGGAGGCAAGCATGCGTTCGACTAGGCGCATCCCTGAGCGCTGCATGCCGACCACGAAGAGCGGGCGCGGTTCGTTGGGTGCCAGCGCTACGAGGGGGCCGGCGGGAAAGGCAGCGATGAGGCGTTCGACCAGGGCCGTCTCTGCTGCCAGGTCCAAGCGCACGCCTTTGAGGCGATTGGCCTCGTGCGCGGTCTCCAATGCGGCTTTCGCCTCGCCCAGGCGGTAGCGGGCGCGGGCCAGGGCGAAGAGCAGCTGGCTGCGCAGCACCCCAGGCAGGTCGTCGCGCGCGAGGGCTGCCTCCAGGCCATCTCTTGCCGATGCCAGCTCGGCCGGACCGGCGGTTTCGGCACGCGCCAGGGCGAGCTCGGGTTCATCGCCCGAGAGGCCCGCGAGCAACACCCTAGCGCCCGCTTGGTCGTCGAGCGCGGCGAGGCCGCATGCCGCGGCCGCCGCCGCGCCGCGCCTGGCGGCTGTACGGAAGGTCGCCGCGGCGGCCTCATCTCTGCCGGCAAACGCGTAGGCGTTGGCCAGTTCGCAGAGCAAGACGCCCGAGGTCGGGGCCTTGTCACGCGTCCGCTCCAGCACCGCCACTGCCTGCTCGACTTCGCCGGTCTGCTGCAGGGCCGTGGCCAGGCGCCGGGCGCCTGCGGGCTCGCCCGGAACCAGGGCGTGGAGTTCGCGATAGGCTGCGAGCGCCGCGTCCAACTTGCCCGCTTGCATTAGGACGTCGCCGAGGGCGAGGCGAATCTGCGGCACCGTCGGCTGTAACTGGGCGGCCCGCGCCAGGACCAGCTCAGCGCCCGGCAGGTCGCCAGTCTCGGCCAGGGCCTGACCGAGATGGGTCAGCCCACGGGCATCGTCGGGCTCGTGCTCTAAGCCCTTGCGGAAATGCCCCAGCGCCTCGTCAAAACGGCCCTGGGCTGCGACTGCCAGTCCGAGATTGTGGTGGCCTCCGGCGAAGGCGGGGTCGGCGGCAGTGGCGGCGCGGAACTCTTGCTCGCCTTCCTTGGCCTCGCCTCGTTTCAGGAGCGCCTGGCCTAAGGCATTGCGAACGCTGGCATTTTTTGGCTCGACGCGGGCCGCCATGCGAAAATGCTCCAGCGCCTCCTGCCCCTTGCCCTTGCCTTGTTCCAACAAACCCAGCTGCATCAGTGTCGGCGCATGCCGCGGAGCGCGCGCGAGGATGTTGCGATAGAGGGTTTCGGCTGTGGTGAGGTCGCCGTTACGGTGCGCTTCTGCCGCCGTTTCGAACAACCGCGCCGCAGCGTTGGCATCCTCCCAGGCCGGGTCGTCGACAGCCGGCGAGGCGAGCGCCTCGACGAGCGGTGCGAGATGCGCAGCATAGTGTTCGTGGCGTTTGACCGAGCCGCGGTAGATGGGTTGGCGCACCTGATCGTAGCTCGCCGTCAGGGTGCGGCGGGAGGAGCTGTGAAAGGCGAGACAGGCGTCGTCCCAAGGCAGGCCGAGGAAGGCGATCATCTGCCGGCTCACGCGCTCCTGATCGGCGACCAGCTCTTCGTAAGAAACCTCAAGCAGCTCGATGCCGCCGTCGCCCTGCCAATGGGCCATGAGGCGCTCGTAAAGCCGATGCTGTGCGCCGAGGCTCGCCAGGTCGTGTGCAAAGCCGAGACCGTAAAAGAAATTCTGGAAATAGCACGACAGGCAGGTGTCGATCGGGTCGCGGGTGCAATGGATGATGCGCGCGCGAGGGAACAGCTGGGCGATCAGGCCCAGGTGGCGATGATTGTGTGGCAGCTTGTCGGTGGTCCGCTCGGCATTGCTCGAGAGCGCCGCAAGGCGCTCCAGGTGGGCCTCGGCGAAGCGGTCGAGCAATGCCTGATCGGCATCCGCCATGCAGTCCGGGAAGCGCGCGTCGCCGCCCATCTCGATGGCCATGGCCTTGCTGAGGTTGGGGATATCGGAAAGTTCGCCGGCGCCGTGCACGGCGGGATGGCTGGCCAGGATGGCTTCGACCAGGCTGGTGCCCGAGCGCGGCATGCCGACGATAAACACCGGCACTTCGCTGGTGTTGCTCGCCTGCGCCAGGCCTTCGCGCCAGCCCGCGTTATAGACGCGCTCGTTGGCCGCGGCGTCGCGCACCTGGTTGGCATGGTCATAGGGCCGCGAGTCTAGCGCGTTGCCGCGAGCGTAGGCATCGAAGGCGTCGTCGTAAAGGCCGAGCGAATCGTTGAGGTCGCCGAGGCGGAAATACAGCACCTGTCGGGTCTCGTCATCGAGCTCGTGGTCGTCCAGCAATGCGACGATTCTGTCTCGCGCCTCCTGGCGCCGGTCGAGGCGCTTGGCCAGGACGGCGAACTCGGTGACCACGGAGGGGTCCTCGGGCGCGCTGTCGAGCAGCGGCTCGAATCGCCGCCAGGCTTCGTCAAACCTTCCCTGACGCTCGAGATTATTGACCTGATCGACGGTAATTATGGTGCCATCTTCGCCGCTGGTGCCGGCGCGCTCGAACAGCGTCAGGGCCTCCTCGTAGCGGTCGGCATGTTCGAGTGCCCGGCCCAGATACCTCTGAATCACCGAGTTTTCCGGTTTCAGTGCCAAGGCCCTTTCAAGGCACGGCACCGCTTTGTCGGGCTTGCGCTCCTTCATCAAGATGATGCCGAGATTGGCCAGCGTCTCGGGATTTTCGGGCCTGAGCTCGAGAGCGGCGGCAAAATGCGGTGCTGCCTCCTCGCCGCGGTGCAACTCACCCAGAGCGACGCCGAGATTGTTGTGCGCCGCGCCGTGCTGGGGCTCGAGCCTGAGCGCAGTCTCGAAATGGGGCACTGATTCCTCCGTGCGCTCGCTCTGGCGCAACGCCTCGCCGAGGTTGTTGTGGAAATCGGCGGCGTCGGGTGCCAGTGCCACGGCTTTTTCGAAATGGGGAATGGCGCGCTCAGGCTTGCCCAACTCGGAGGCAACGATCCCCGCCATGTTCCAGACTAGCGGGTGCTGTGGAATGCCCTTGGTCAGCTCACCGACCAGCGGGCGCGCCTCGGCAAAGCGCTGCTCGCGCATCAGGCGCACGGCCTTATCCAGCTTTTTCTGATGTTTCTCGCGGGGCGTCATTGCGGCGCCGGTATAGCACCGATCGGGATGGCCGAGAAGTCGTGGACTTGTTCCCGAATTAGCCCTTTTTGCTAGCGCGTCCCGCGGGATGAGTTGATTGGCAGCCATCGACCCACGCTGCTCCTTGCGTGGTCTCTGGGCGATCTGCCAGCGCCCCGAGCGCCGCGATACCGCAGGCGCCGCTGCCCCATAGACGGGTGGCGGTGCGGTCACTGATTCCGCCAAGCGCATAGACTGGCAATCGGGCCTGACGGACGAGGTTGGCGAAGCGCACAGGACCGAGCGCGTGGGCGCCGGGATGGCTGGCGGTGGCGAAGACCGGTGAGATCAGGCAGGCAGTGGCGCCCGCGCGCGCCGCGCGCACCAGCGCGGCCCGATCATGGGCCGCTGCGGTTACCATGTCGCGCTGGCGCCGGGCCCGCGCGACCAGGCCTTGTGGCAGGTGCACCCCGGCGCCGAGCGAAGCTGCCAGCCGGGCATCGTCGCCGATCAACAAGGTGAGACGCTGGCGCCGGCAAAGCCGGGCGAGGGCCTTGGCAAGGTGCGCCCTGTCCGGTGCATCGTAGTCGCGTAGCAGCACGGCCGAGCCCGCCGGCAGGTGCGCCGCGGCGGTGAGTGGATCGGCCAGGCGCTTGCGATCTACGATGAGGATCAACGGCGGCAGGCCGCTGCCGTGTCGCGAATTGAGTCGCCGAGCCCAGTTTGCTACGGTCATGCGCAGCACACTAGAGCATGACCGCCCATGGACGATACGCCCACCGTCGACATTGTCGCCAATCTCGCCGCCGTGCGCGCCCACATTGCTGACGCGGCAGAGGCTGTGGGCCGCGCGCGCGACGCCGTGACCCTGGTCGCAGTTTCGAAGAACTTTCCGGCCGAAAGTATCGTTCCCGTCCTCGAGGCCGGACAACGCGTGCTCGGGGAAAACCGCGTGCAGGAGGCGCAGGGCAAGTGGCCGGGTCTGCGCGAGCGGTTCGCCGATGTCACGCTGCATCTCATCGGCCCCCTGCAAACCAACAAGGCGCGCGAGGCGGTCGCCCTGTTTGATGTCATCGAGACCGTCGATCGGGCCAAGCTGGCGAAAGCCTTGCGTCAAGAGATGGACCGGCAGGGCTGCGAGCCCGTCTGTTACGTGCAGGTCAACACCGGCGCCGAGCCGCAGAAGGCGGGTGTGCTGCCCGGTGCCGCCGCCGCCCTCATAGAGACCTGCCGCGAGAGCCACCAGTTACCCCTGCAGGGGCTCATGTGCTTGCCCCCCATCGGAGACGACCCGGCGCGCCATTTTGACCTGCTCGCACGCATCGCCGAAAACAACGCTCTGCCAATCCTTAGCATGGGTATGACCGCGGACTTCGAAACCGCCATCACGCACGGCGCCACTCATGTGCGCGTCGGCACCGCAATCTTCGGGCCACGGCCGCCTCGGCAGCTCTAGGAAAGAGATGGGCCGCACCTGCGGGTGTGTACCGACCGGTTGTCCAGCTAATCTTTCTTACCGCCTTGACGGTCACTTGAAAACGAGCTTTTGCGTCTACTTCATTAATCTTGTGCTATCGCCAATTTTTTACAGCCGTCTGCAACGCCATTAGCCAGTGCAGTTATCAGCGCCCCCCCGTATTGGTCACCACGGGTAGCATGCCGTCTTCCTTGAGCCATTCCAGAACCACATGGGATTGCACGTGCGAGACCGCGGGATGCGGCAAGAGGACTTCGCTGATCAGGTGGTTCATCTGGTCGAGATCGGCGGTGGCAACGCGCAGCAGAAAATCGGTCGGGCCGGTCAGTTTGCAGGCCTCCAGGATCAACGGATTGAGTTCCAGCAGACGCAGGAAGGCATTGATGTCGTCATGTTGATGGTTGGCAAGGGAGACCTGAATAAAGGCGGAGATGCCGAGCCCCACTTTGCGCCGCGACAGGCGGGCACGGTACGACTTGATGATGCCGAACTCTTCGAGCCGGCGGCGCCGGCGGGCGCATTGTGATGGCGATAGTGCTGTTGCCTCTGCTAGGTCATGGCTCGTCATGCGGCCATCGCGCTGCAGGGCCTGCAAAATCTTGCGGTCGAAATTGTCGAGTGCATCCATGGTGTCTGTCTCCGCATTCACCTAAGTATGCCATATTATGGCATGAAATGATGTTTTGTGCGCTTATTCTCGACTATATCTCATAGATCATCGTGAAATCGCGCATTAAAGGCAGCGCACCCGCTTCATAGTCATGGTTGGCATTGGCCATGGTCGACCTTTGCGGCTGACCGACTGATCACTTTTCATGTGTCTCAGGCAGAGGATTCGACGATGTTGCAGAAGGTGCCGACCATTCCCGACGGCCATGATATGTGTCTCGAAACCATCGTTGCGGCGGCGCGCGATGCCAACAACCAGGTAATGATCACTGATGCAATCTGGGACCGCGTGAGCGCCTCGCGGGCGCTCCTCGACGAGTTTGTTGATAGCGGCCGTATCATCTACGGGGTGACCACCAGCGTCGGTGGCTTCGTCAACTGGCTGGTGCCGCCGCATCTGGCCGAGCAGGTGCAAAACAACATCCTACGCAACGTGCAGTCCAATGTTGGTGATGATCTCGACGACGTCTATGTGCGCGCCGCCATGCTGGCGCGCATCAATTCGCTCGCGCGCGGTAATTCGGCGATCTCGCTCGAGAATCTCGAAAAATATGTCGCCATGTACAATCGCGGCATCGTTCCCTGCATCCCGGAAAAAGGCTCGCTCGGCACCAGCGGCGATCTCGGCCCCTTGGCCTGCATCGCTTTAGTCGGCACCGGGCAATGGCGGGCGCGTTACCAGGGGCAGGCCATGCCCGGTGCCGAGGCATTGCGGCGCGCCAACATCGAGCCCATGACCCTATCCTACAAGGAAGGCCTGGCGCTGATCAACGGCACCTCGGTGATGACCGCGCTGGCCGCCTGCCACGTGGTCGCCGCCAAAAATTTGATCAAGGCGCATACCCTCGCTGCCTGCCTGACGCTGGAGGTGCTGAAGGCCAAGATCATGCCCTTCCATCCCGCGGCCCACAGGCAAAAGCCCCATCCTGGCCAGATCCGCATCGCCGACGCCATCTACACGACCTTAGCCGACAGTAAGATGATCGTTCAGGATCGTCAGGTGGAGGCTTGGTTGCGCAAGATGGCGAGTGACGAGCCGCGCGGCCTCGACGAGCAGATCGAGGACGCCTATTCGATACGCGCCACGCCGCAAGTGCTGGGTCCGGTGCTCGATACCACCCTGTTCGTCGAGCAGACCGTGACCACCGAACTCAATTCGTCGAACGACAATCCGCTGATCGTTGTCGAGGAGGGTGAGGCCATCCATAACGCCAATTTCCACGGCCAGTACATTTCCAATGCCATGGACCAGCTGGCAATCGTGCTCGTCACCCTGTGCAATCTGTCAGAGCGGCGCAACAACCGGCTACTGCATCCCAGCCTCAACGGCGATTTGCCACCCTTCCTCTGCGCCAGCAATCCGGGCATGAGCCAAGGCCTCATGGGCGGCCAGTTCATGGCTACCTCGCTGACCGCAGAACTGCGTCATACCGCGGCGCCGATCTCGATCCAGTCATTGCCGTCGACCGGCGATTTCCAGGACCACGTGTCGTTCGGTCTGGTCGCCGCGCGGCGCACGCGCGATACTCTCGCCGATGCCCGCCGCATCGTTGCCTATGAGTTGATCTGCGCCGCCCAGGCAGCCGATATCCGCGGCATCGACGGGCTCAGCTCGTCGACGCGGATGCTATACGGGATGGTGCGTGAGCACGTCCCCTATCTCGATCACGATGAGCCGCTAACCGACTACATCGAGGCTGTGGCAGCGTTGTTCGAGAGCGGTGCGCTGCTCGATGCGCTGCCCGAAGAGTGCGATGGCTACGACTGGTAGGAGCGCGCAGCCATGAGCAGCCAAGCGGCACGGGCAGTGGTGCTCGACACTGAGCAGTCGCTGCGGACCTATTCGCGCAAGACCCGCAAGAGCGCTGCGGCCCATGTTCGTGCCGATAAGTTACTGCCCGGCGGCACCTCGCGCCAGGCTGGCTATTGGGCGCCCTATCCGCTGACCTTCAAGCGCGCAGAGGGCCCCTTTCTCTGGGATATCGACGGTAACCGCTACTTCGATCTGATCAACAATTACACCGCCATGGTGCACGGCCATAGCTATCCGCCGATCGTCGAAGCGGCACGGCGCCATGCCGGGCGAGGCACCGGCTGGGTCGGCGGCAATCTCGAACAGCTCGAACTCGCCGAGGAAATCGTCGGGCGGGTGGCCGCGGTGGAACAGGTGCGCTTCACCAATTCAGGCACCGAAGCAGGCGCGCTGGCCTTCAATATAGCGCGAAAGTTGACCGGGCGGGAGAAGCTGCTGATGGCGCGCTACGGCTATCACGGCTCGCTGCTGGAATTTGAAACGGGCTCGTTTGGCCGTGAAGGGTCAGTGACGTTGTTGGCCGACTACAATGACTTGGCCGCATTCGAGCGCGTTATCGAGGAGCACGGTAATGAGATCGCGGCCGTTTTTCTCGAGCCGGTGCTGGGGTCGGGTGGTGTGGTGAGCGGTGATGCGCTGTTCCTGCACGGCGTGCAGGCGGCGGCACGCCAAGTCGGGGCGCTGCTCGTGCTTGATGAGGTGCTGACGTTGCGCTTCGCCCTTGGTGGCGTTCAAGGGCAGGTCGGGCTCACCCCCGATCTCACCATGTTCGGCAAGCTGATCGGCGGCGGCTATCCGGTCGGCGCCATCGGCGGGGCGCGGGATCTGCTAAAGATTTTCGCCCCCTCGGACCTGAAGCTGTTCCATACCGGCACCTTCAATGCCAATCCGGTAACCATGGCCGCCGGTTTTGTCTCACTCAACCACCTGACCGGCGAGCGCATCGACGCTATGGCGGGCGCTGCCAAGACATTGAAGTCCGGGCTTGCGCGCGCGGCGACAAAGGCCGGCCTGCCGCTCTCGATCAACCATCACGGCTCTTGCCTGAACCTTTATTTCAGCGAGCGCGCGCCGCGATCGTCGGTCGTCCGCGAGGATGGGCAGCTGCTTGGCGCCTTCCACATCGTGGCGATGAACCACGGCTTGTTCCTGGCGCCGCGCGGCATGATCGCACTGTCAACGGTCATGACTTCCGCTTACTTGGCCGAAATCCTGGAGCGGGCCGAGGCGGCGATGGCCGAGTTGGGGCAAACGGCGTAGCGCGGCCCCGCGCGCATCGCCACCATCAGGATCGCACCGCCCTAGAGCATATGACCGCCGCGTTTTGCCTTGGTCGCCAGATAACGGGAATTGTGGGCGTTGGCAGGAAAGCTGTGCGGCACGCGTTTTGCCACAGTCACGCCGCAGCGCTCCAGGCCCGCGATCTTGTCGGGATTGTTGGTCAGCAGACGCACCCGCTCGATACCGAGCTGGCCTAGCATCTCGGCCGCCACCCGGTAGTGGCGCTCGTCGGCGTCGAAGCCGAGTTGTTCGTTGGCCTCGAAGGTATCCAGGCCGTCGTCCTGCAGTTCGTAAGCGCGCAGCTTGTTGACTAGGCCGATGCCGCGGCCTTCCTGGGTCAGATAAAGCAGCACGCCGCCGCCGTTCTCGGCAATGAAGCTGATGGCGCCGCGCAACTGGTCACCGCAGTCGCAGCGCAGGCTGCCTACCAGATCACCGGTAAAGCACTGGGAGTGGATGCGCACCAGCACCGGGGTGTCCGGCGCCGGTGCGCCGATCATCATAGCCAGGTGCTCGCTGCCGCCATCGGCCGGGCGGAAGGCGACGATGGTGGTGTCCGGGGCATCGGCCAGGGGCACCTTGGCGGCGCTGACGCGGTTGAGCATGCCTGAGGCAGTGCTGCCGTAACGCTGGATATCCGCGGCGCTCACCGCCAGCAGACGCTTGGTGGCGCTGGCCTCGGCGGCATCGAGATGCCCGGTCAGGATCGCCGGCAGCAGGCTTGCGAGCTTAGCGAGGCGGATCGCGGCTAAATCGCGTGGCCCGGCTGTGGCGAGGGCAAGTCCAACGGCGCGCGCGCCGCTGGGATCGCCCGGCGCGGTGGTTGGGTCAGAAAGGTCGTGCACCTGCGCCGGGTCAACGGCGTCCGGCAGGGTCAGCGCCACGCCGGGCTCGTCATCCCGGGCCAATCCGAGAACTCTGGCGCGCTGTGCCGTCAGCACTAGTCTCACCGGACCTTGCGAGGCCTTGGCGAGACGGCGCAGGCGGGCAGCGTTGGCATATTCGCTCGACAGCACCAGCGAGGTGCCATCAGCGTCCTGCAATAGCACCATGCCACCGCGGCGCAGGTCGCCGATGGCGCGGTCCACGGCGATCACCGCGTGCGGCGTCTCGGCTTCGATCGGTTCGAAGGATGTCTCGTCCACGTCGTTCCCCTAGGATAGCATCATGCCGCCGCCGCGCTTTCATATATAGGCGTCCCGGACGCGGCACCAGTCCCGGCTACCGCAGGGCTCATTGACGCGGCCTGTACCGCGGCTAAACTTGCGGCAAAGACGGGGGCGAAACGTCCGGAGCATGCCATGGCTAAGGCTATGTGGAACGGTACGGTGTTGGCCGAGAGCGATCGCTTCGAGATCGTCGAGGGGAATTGTCTATTGCCCACCCGAGACCATCATGCGGGAGTTTTTCGTGGACAGCGACCACACCAGTTGATGTCCCTGGAAGGGCGAGGAGCCCTATTATTATGTGCGTGCAAACGGTGAAGAGAACCGAGGCGACGCCTATTACTATCTCGAAACCAAGACGGTGGCGGACAATATCGGCGGCCATATCGCCTTTTGGCACGGCGTGACGGTCGAGCAATAGACCGCGCCAAGAAATCTGACTAGGGAGCGGGCCCGTGGCGGAGCCTGAGCGTTGATGGAGCCGACCGGGGCGGAAAAGCGCATCTTGCTTGTCGAGGACGATGAACCCTTACGAGAGTCGCTGGCAGAGCAGCTGCACTTGCATCAGGAGTTTGAGGCTGTCGAGGCAAAAACCGCGGCCGAGGCGCTGGAGCTGACCGAGGCGCAGCGCTTCGATCTTATTCTGCTCGACATCGGCCTGCCGGACATGGATGGGCGCGAGGCCTGCCGCCTGATACGCCGGGCCGGGCACAAGACACCGATCATCATGCTGACGGGTGCAGATTCGGAGGCCGACACGATCCTCGGCCTCGATGCCGGTGCCAACGACTACATCACCAAGCCGCTCCGCCTCGGCGTTCTGCTGGCGCGTATCCGTGCCCAGTTGCGCCGTCACGAGCTGACCGATGACACGGCTTTCACCGTCGGCCCCTATGACTTCCAGCCCGGCAACAAGATGCTGGTAAAGGCCAACGGCAAGTGCAAGGTCCGCCTGACCGAGAAGGAGACGGCGATCCTTAAGTTTCTCCACCGCGCCGGCGACAAGGTGATTGGTCGCGACGTACTATTGGACGAGGTCTGGGGCTATAACGCGGCGGTCGCCACTCATACGCTGGAGACCCACATCTACCGTCTGCGCCAGAAGATCGAGACCGACCCGTCGAATGCGCAGATTCTGCTGACCGAAACCGGGGGCTATCGGCTGGCGCGCTGAGCCGCGCCCATCAGCCAGACGGCTAGGGCGAGCGCCGCCAGGGTTACAGCGCCAAATACAGGGCCGACGGCGCTCCAGTCATCGCCCATCAGCAGCAACGGCGGCAGCGCCAGCGGGCCGGCGAGCACGCCGAGATTGCGCCCAGCCATGAGAACGCCAAAGCTGCGCGCCATATCGAGTCCGGGTCCGGCGAGGCGGGCCGGCAGCGCGAACAGGCAGACCGTGACGAGACCGGTGCTGGCGCCATAGGAGAATAGCGACAGCAGACCGGTCCAGTCGGTGCCGGTGATCGGCACCAGCAGCCAGGTTGCCGCCTGTACTGCCAGCGCCGGCAGTAGCAACCGGGCGATTGCTACGCCGCGCCCTAGCAGGGCGCCGCCGAGCTGGTTGAACACGAGCACAATGGCAGGAGAGACCCCATAGCCCAGCACCACGGCGCCGATCGCCAGCTCGTGCGCCTCGACCAAAAACGACGGCAGCCATGTCATGTATGCCATGTACTGTATCGACCAGAGCGTAAAGAGCAGGGCGGCGGCGCGGATTGCCAGCCGGCGCGCGGGCGACGCGGGCGCCTCGTCCCGCGCCGCCGCGGCGGCCGTCTCAGGCGCGATTCGGCCGAGCCGCCGGGCCCAAACCGCAAGCAGCACGGCGGCGCCGAGCGAAAGCGCCCACAAGGCCTGCCAGTCGGCCTCCGTCGGCAGCGCCACGGCAACGGCGGTCAGCTGCCCGACCGGCATCCAGGCGGCGTAGAGTGCCATGACCGTAGCACGCTGGCCTGGTGCGGCGTGGCCGTTGGCGATCACCGCACCCGCCACGGCCAAGATGGCATAGCCAATCCCTTCGAGGGCACGGGCGAAAAGCATCGTGGCGCCGGTTTCAGGCCAGGCTAGGCCGAGTAGGCTGCCGGCCACAATCGTGCCGAAGGCTGTCATCACCAGCGTTCCGCCGTGGCCATGCGAGAGGCCACGGCCGACCGCGGCTGAGAGTACCAGGCCCGCCAGCGCGAAGACTGACATCAAAGCGCCGCCGAGCAGCTTGCTGTAGCCGAAGCTCTCGGTTATCGCTGGGAGTGCTAGCGGCAGCTTGAAATGGCAATAGGCAGCCAGCCAACCGATGGCTAGGCCGAAAATAACGCCTTCCCAGCGTGTTCGACTCACGGGTCTAGGTCGACGATGACCGGGGCGTGGTCAGACGGTCTCGGCCAGCCGCGGACGCGTCTAAGAATATAGCCGCCGGTGAGCGTCGGCGCTAGCTTCGGGCTCACCCAGATATGGTCGAGCCGACGGCCGCGGTCGGCCGCCTCCCAGTCACGCGCACGATAGCTCCACCAGCTGTAGAGTTTTTCCTCGGGTGGTACGAAGCGGCGCACCGCATCGACCCATTTGCGCGACGCGCCCAATGCATCTAGCCTCTCGATCTCGACCGGCGTGTGGCTGATGGTGCGCAGTAACTGCTTGTGCGACCAGACATCGGTTTTCAGCGGCGCAATATTTAGATCACCGAGCAGGATCTGCCGCGCCGGCTGGCGCGTGTCACGGAACCAGGTGCTCACTTCGTCGAGAAAGCCAAGTTTGTGCGCAAATTTCGGGTTCTTCTCTGTGTCCGGAATGTCGCCGCCCGCGGGAATATAAAAATTGTGTAGGACAATATTGCCGAGCAAACGAATCGAGAGGTGTCGCGATTCCGCCTTGCCCCACCATTCGCGTCGCGTCGGCCTGTCGAATGGTAAGCGGGAGAGAATGGCGACGCCGTGATAGCCCTTCTGTCCGTAGATGGCACGGTGTTCGTAGCCGAGATCGGCCAGATCATCATGTGGGAACAGTTCGTCGGCGACCTTTATCTCCTGCAGACAGAGCACGTCTGGCGCCGTTTCCTCGGTCAGCTGCACGACACCGTTAAGGCGCAGGCGTACGGAATTGACGTTCCAACTCACGATCCTCACGTCAACGCTCCCGGCACGCGGCACCAAAGGCCGTGAACAGAGCTTGCGACGCAGCGCTTTCCCAATAGCGCCATTCGGGATGCCATTGTACTGCGAGTGCCATCGTCTCGGCGTCTTCAATGCGCACGGCCTCGATCAGTCCGTCAAGCGCTATCGCTTCTATCACGAGGCCATTGCCGAGGCGATCGATGCCTTGCGAATGGACCGAATTGACGATGATCGTCTCTTCTCCGATGAGCCCATGGAGATGCCCGTCCTTGACCAGGCGAACGGGATGGGCAGGGCCGTACTGGATGTCGAGCGGCTGGCTCTCGTCGGCCCGGTGATCGTCGCGCCCTGGCATGTCGTGTACGGATTGGTGCAACGTGCCTCCGAGGGCGACGTTGAGTTCCTGGCAGCCGCGGCAGACGGCGAGTATGGGCAGGCCGGCGTCAAGCGCGGCGCGGATCAGAGGCAAGGTGGTGGCGTCGCGGCGCGCATCGTGCAGCGTTCCGGCGGCACTCGCTGGGCCGTCATAGTGGTGTGGCTCGACATTCGAGGCGCTGCCCGTGACGAACAGGCCATCGAGGCGGTCACAAAGCTCGGCGAAATCGGTATTGGGGCCAAAGGCGGGCAGCACCACCGGAATCGTGCCGGCTGCGCCGGCCACGGCAGCGAGATAGTTGTCGCCGGCGACATGGAAATTGTGCGGGCTCACATGCTTGACGCAGGCGGTTATGCCGACCAGGGGGGAAGGATCGCTCATGCGGCCTCGCTATCACGCCCACGCGGGCTACGGCAACAGCCCGCGCTCGCGATAAGCTGCCTCGGTCCCTGGATGGGTCGCCACGCCGCTCCGCCGATGCGGCGCGGTGACGCTCAATACTAGGGTCTCGGCAGTAGCGGGAAAGCTCAGCAGCAGCGCGGTCAGCGCCGCCGCCCTCACGGCAGCTGGCCGATGCGGAAATCTGGTTTGCGGGCGCTGGCGGGGAAATAGAACCAGTCGCGATCGAAGTTTTCGCCAACCACGGCATCGGTCAGGGTGACGATAGTGAGGAAGCCCTGAGCGTCGCGCACCTCCCATTGGCGCAGCGTCATCGGCGTTTCGTCGAACACCAACGTGACCGAGCCGGCGCCGGGGTCCTCGGCGTCCGCCAGCGTGAGCTTGAGCAGGCCGCTGCCGCGCGCCAGTTCGCGCACCTCGACGCCTTCGCCGAAGCGTACCTCTTCATCCAACAAGAATCGGAACGGCCCGGAATCCGCTGGAATATGGCTCACCTGGTCAAGCTCGGCGTCAAAATAGACTAGCCAGTTGCCCGTCGCCACCATCAGCACCTCGGTCGGTGCCGCATATTCAATGCGCACCAGACCCGGGCGCCAGAGCCACATGATGCCGCTGTCGAGAGTGCCGTCGGCGTTCGCCTGCAGAAAATTGGCGCGCAGAGTGGTCATCGATTCGAGATAGGCTTCGATGCGCTCGACCTCTTCACGGTCGCCAGCCGGCCAGATCTCGGGCGCCGCGGCCTCTCCCGCGCCAGCGGCGAGTACGACCAAGATGGCGGTGAGAAAGCGCGTAACCATAGACATCATGTGTGCCCCGTCAGTGCACCGCGCAAGACCTTACGAAGATGTGTCGAAGTCGCTTGCCTCGATCAGCGCGATCAGCTCGAGGCCATGTTCTGAGAGCGTGGCGCGAGCGCCCTCCAGGCGATCAACCACGGTGACGGCGAGCGAAACCTCGCCACCAACCTCGCGCACAGCCTCGGCGGCCTTGAGCGCCGAACCGCCGGTGGTGGTCACGTCCTCGACCACGACGACCTTGGCGCCGGGCTCAAGCTCGCGCTCGACCAAACGCCGCGTGCCATGGCCTTTCGGCTCCTTGCGCACGCAAAAGCCGTCGAGCGCGTGCCCGCGCTCGCGCGCTCGCAGGACCGCTGCCATGACCACCGGCAGGGCCCCCATCTCAAGGCCGGCCACATAATCCACCTCGCGGTTCTCGATGGCGTCGAGCAGCACATCGCCGATGATCGTCGCGCCCTCGCCATCGAAGGTGGTTGGCTTCATGTCGAAATAGAACCGGCTAGTGGCGCCCGAGGTGAGCGTCATCTCCTTGCCCGTGATCAGAGACCGCTCCCCCACGATCTCGATCAGTCGCGCCTTCACATCCATCTTCATGTTGTTTCCGTCCATTTGCGCCACACTGCGCGCTGTGTAGCACAGTGACAGCAGCCTACGCATCGGCGGATAGGCTAGCCTGGACCGCAGCTTTGAGCAGAACAAGATCGCCGTTAGAGGCGAACCAGACGTCAATCCACGGGTGTCGCCTGATTTCGGCTCACGAATGTGATCCCTATGTCCCTGTCAGTGCTTTGCTTTCGATGGCGTCCCAGATGGCAGCGGCAAGGTCGTTGCCGTCGAAGCGCGAGATCTCTTGGATGCCGGTGGGCGAAGTAACATTGAGCTCGGTCAGCCAATCGCCGATCACGTCGATGCCGGTGAAGATCAGGCCGCGTTTTTTCAGCGCCGGGCCGATGGCAGCGCATATTTCCTGCTCGCGGGGCGTCAGCGCTGTTGCTTCCGCTCTGCCGCCCACATGCAGGTTGGAGCGTGCCTCACCCTCCGGCGGCACCCGGTTCACCGCGCCCACGGCCTCGCCGTCGACAAGAATGATGCGTTTGTCCCCAGCGCGCACCTCCGGCAAGTAGAGCTGCACCACGACGGGCTCCCGGTAGAGATCGGTGAGCAGCTCCAGAAGCGCGTTCAGGTTCTCGTCGCCCTTGCTGATATGGAAGACACCGGTGCCGCCGTTGCCGTAAAGCGGCTTGATGACAATGTCCTCGTGGCGGGCGCGAAAAGCGTCGATCTCACTGCGGTCCAAGGTGATGAGCGTTGGTGGCATCAGGCCTTCGAACTCTGTTACGAAAAGCTTTTCCGGTGCATTTCGCACATGCGCCGGATCGTTCACCACGAGCGTGTTGGGGTGTATGCGCTCAAGTAGATGGGTGGCTGTAATGTAGGCCATGTCGAAGGGCGGGTCTTGGCGCATTAGCACCACGTCGACGTCAATGAGGTCGATGGTGCGCGCCTCGCCGAGTGTAAAATGGTTGTTGTAGGCGCGGCGCACATCAAGTGGATGTGTCTGAGCCACCACGCGGCCTTCGCGCAGGCTGAGAGCGCGCGGAAGATAATGTAGCAGGCTGTGGCCGCGCGCTGTTGCCTCGAGCGCCAAGGCGAAGGTCGAATCGGCATCGATATCGATCCCCTCAAGGGGATCCATCTGGATAGCGACCGTGAGGCTCATTCGGTAGCGGCGGCGGAGCGCGAGGGATCGTCCTTCATCACCACATGCGCGACCACCCTTCGCACATAAGGCATGTCGCGGGCATGCGCGAGCACCTGCTCGAGCTCGTCCTGGCTCTGGCCGATGCCGAGCAGGTAGATGCTGCCGCCGACGGTGACGATGGTGTAGTTGACGTCATAGATCTCAGTATCGCCTAGCATACGGACGCGCAGGCGCATGCTAATCCAGCGATCACGCACGATCTCCAGCGCGTCGAGCTCGCCGACGCGGACCTCGTTGATCACCGTGGCTACGCCGTCGACTTTCCAGGCGATCAACGCCGCCTGGTCAACAAGCTGCTGGGTCTTCACTTGGCCGGTCAACAACACTCGAGCTTCCATCACATCGACGTTGACCTTGCGATAAAGGTCATCGATATGGGCCTGGAACAGTGCTTCCGAGATTTGCAAGTTGATGCCCGCATCGTCAACTGCGTCGCCGGCTGAGCGCTCCTGGGCGATAACCACGCCGGTGGCGGTGGTGGCACTAATGCCCACGCCGAGCGGACTACAAGCACCTTGCATGAGCGCCGCCAGCAGCACCAAGAACAGGCCGACGCGATACGCCGGGCGTTGGGAAGGTATAGGGGCCATAGAAATTACACGCTCAGCTAAGGTTCAACCAACATCACGTCGAAGCGGCCACAGAGTGCCGCGAAGCGTGGGTGCCGCGCAAGGAACATTTCCGCCGCGGGTACAATGCGGTGGTGCCAACCCTTGACCGCACCGCGGTAGGGCACAAAATCGATCTCGCCAACCAGCGTGGCTAAAGCGCAACGCCCGACGGCGTGCTTCACGGCTCCGCGCTATCGCCTTGCCGGCGCAGCGTCACGGCGCGGGCATAGAGTTGGCGCCGCGGCAAGCCTGTCGTTGCCGCCACTTTCGCTGCCGCGTCCGAGGCTGAGGCGTTAGTCAGCGCCTTGCGTAGGCGGGCATCTACTTCGCCGGCATCCGTGGTGACGCCGGCGTTCTCGGGCGGGGCAATCACAAGTACTGTCTCGCCTTTGGGTGGGGCGTCGGCGAAGCGGGAGGCGAGCTTGGACAAAGGCTCGCGCAGCATAGTTTCATGGAGTTTGGTCAATTCCCGCGCCAAGGCCGCCTGCCTATCGCCGAGCGCCTCGACAAGTGCCGTGCAGGTCGCGGCGAGGCGGCGCGGCGATTCGAGTAGCACCAGCGTTGCCGACACCTCGGCGAGCCCGGCGAAGAAAGCCCGGCGTGCCCCGGCTTTCGCTGGTGGAAAGCCGGCATAGAAAAAGCGGTCCGTTGGCAGGCCCGAAGCAGTCAACGCCGCCAGCACCGACGAGGGGCCTGGGATTGGGATCACGGACACGCCTGCCGCTGCGGCCTCGGCGACCAGGCGGTAGCCGGGATCGGAGATCAACGGCGTACCGGCATCGCTGATCAGCGCCACGGCCTCACCGCCGGCAAGTCTGGCAAGCAGGCTGGGCAGGGCACGCCGGGCATTATGCTCGTGATAGGGCGTCAGGTGGGTCGAGATTCCGTGGGCCTGCAGCAGGCGCCCGCTGCGGCGCGTATCCTCGCAGGCCACCACATCGGCGTCCGCTAGCACATCGAGGGCACGCAAGGTAATGTCACGCAGGTTGCCGATCGGTGTTGCTACGAGATAGAGACCCGGCGGCAGTTTACTTGGCCGGCCAGCGGAGCTACCGTCATTTGATGAGGCAGTTTCAGACACTGTGGCTCCCCGCCCTCGTCGCGGCTGCATCGTTGAGCTTGCTCGCCGCCTGTGCTGACACCGTAACGCCGCTGCTTGAGATCATGCAAGGTGAGCCGCCGTCGACCGAAGATGAGGTCGTTCCCGTGGTGCCGGCTACTCAGGTTGATCTCGAGCCCCTCAACCTGCCAGCACCAGAGACGCCGTTGACCGAAGACGAGATCCTGCCCGTGGTGCCGGCTATCGAGGTTGATCTCGAGCCCCTCAACCTGCTGGCGCCTGAGATGCAGCCACCGCAGGTCGTGGATCGAGAGCCGGGCGCAGTGCGCGTCGCCATTCTGCTCCCTTTGAGCGGGCCGGGAGCAGGCGTTGGCCTGGCGTTTCTCAAAGCGGCGCAGCTGGCGCTGTTTGACCATGCGGGCGACGACTTTGTGCTCATGCCCAAGGATACCGCCGGTACCAACTTCGGTGCCGAGCAGGCCATGCGCGAGGCGCTTGTCGACAGTGCCGATATCGTGCTCGGGCCGCTGACCGCCTCCTCGGTGCGCGCAGTCAGCCAATTGGCACAAAGCCGCAGCGTGCCTATTCTCGCCTTCACTAATGATAGCTCGGTGGCACGCGCGAACGTCTATGTACTTGGCATCACCCCGGCACAGGAGGTCGAACGCATCGTCGGCTATGCCGCCAGCAATGGCTATGCGCGTATCGCGGCCCTGGTGTCAGAAGACGAATATGGCACGGCAGTGCAACAGAGCCTGATACAGTCGGCTGCGCGGCACGTCGCAGACGTGGGCCAGGTGGAGTATTTCGTGCCCGGCCAGGTCAGCGCCGGCGAAAGTGTGCCAGTGCGCAGCCTGGTCTCGAGCGGCGGTTTCGATACGTTGCTGATTGCAGCGGGTGGGCGCGAGTTGCGTCTATTGGCGCCGCTCTTCCCCTATTATGACCTTGACCCGGACGAGGTGCGCTTTCTCGGCACGAGCTTGTGGGGGATTGACCAGGCGGTGATCGGCGAACCGGCCCTGATTGACGGCTGGTTCGCGGCGGCGCCCGATGACGATTTTGCGGGCTTTGCCGCGCGCTACCACCGCGCTTATGGGCGCAAGCCGCCGCGCCGGGCCTCGCTCGCCTACGACGCGCTGGCGCTCACCGCGCTGCTCGCCAATGCGCCAGGCGGGGCTGATTTCAGCCGCGAGACTCTGACCAACGACGAAGGCTTCGTCGGCATCGACGGCCTCTTCCGCCTGCGCGAAGATGGCTATGGTGAGCGTGCGCTGGCGGTTTACCGCGTTACCGCGCGAGGCTTTGAGGTCATCGACCCCGCGCCGACGGCGCTGGGCGGAGCAGTGTTTTAAGAAATTACAAAGGTAACTACTTCCATGTGGGTGGCCTGCGCTTTGGATCGATGATTGCCATTCACGTAACCACTGGTGAGGCAACGGGTTGCTGACTGCCACAGGGTGGCCCTCTGCGGCCTCGGTCTCACCAGCGGATGTGTTGTTCGCTCACCATCAATCCAAGGTGCTTTCGGCAGGTCTCTTTCGGCGGCGTTATGTTTTCTCCTGCCATGCGCACAAATTCCGGATCGGGCAGTTGGGGCAATTCGGCTTACGCGCCTTGCAGCGATAGCGGCCGTGCAGGATAAGCCAGTGGTGGGCGTGCTGCTGAAAGCGCTTCGGCACCGCCTTCATCAGCTTCTCTTCGACCGCCAGTGGCGTTTTCCCCGGTGCCAGCCCGGTGCGATTGGCGACGCGGAAGACGTGGGTGTCGACGGCGATGGTAGGCTCGCCGAAGGCGGTGTTGAGCACCACGTTCGCTGTCTTGCGCCCGACACCGGGTAGCGCTTCGAGGGCGGTCCGGTCGCGTGGCACCCGACCGTCGTGCTCAGCGATCAGTTTTTGGCTCAATGCGATCATGTTCTTCGCCTTGTTGCGGAAGAGGCCGATGGTCTTGATCATCTCGCGCGCCTTGGCCTCGCCGAGCGCCACCATGGCTGTGGGCGTGTCGGCGACGGCGAATAATGGCCCGGTCACTTTGTTGACCCCGACATCAGTCGCCTGGGCTGACAGCATCACGGCTACCAGCAGCGTATACGGATTTGTCGAGACCAATTCTGTCTGCGGCGCCGGGTCTAGGGCGGACAAACGCTCGAACATCTCCTCGCGCTGGGTGGGTCGCATTAGCGTGACCTCCTGGACGGGTTTTTGATAAGACATGGCCGCGGTTCTATCATCGAGCAATGGAAGCACGCCGCAATCCTGATGCTCAGCCAGCAAATGCAACGCAGCCCGTGCTGTTTGACGCTGTGGTGCGCCCGCACCGCTGGCTGAGCGGGCTCGGCTTCGCCGTGCTCATGGCGACGGTCGGGGTGGTTATCTTCGATGAGCACCCTGGCGTTGCCGAGTTTGTTGTTCTTGCGACGATGCTGGGCGTCTTGGTGCTGATAGGCGGTCAGTCCAATAAACCGAGGACCTCCGCCATTCCGTAAAGACCCGGCGCCCGGTCGCGTGTCCAGAGCGCGGCGCGGACAGCGCCATTGGCGAAGATATCGCGGGAGCCCGCGCGGTGGCCAAGCTCCACACGCTCGCCTTCGGCGGCGAAGATCGCGCAGTGGTCACCCACCACGTCGCCGCCGCGTAAGGCCGCAAAGCCAATATCGCCGGATCGCCTGGCGCCCGTGATGCCATTGCGCCCGCGCGCCGAAACTGCGTTGAGATCGACGCCACGCCCCGCCGCGGCGGCACGGCCGAGGCCCAGCGCTGTACCCGACGGCGCATCAACCTTGTGGCGGTGATGCATCTCGACGATCTCGATGTCGTAGTCGTCACCTAGCACGGCCGCGGCGCGCCGGGTCAGGGCAAAAAGTAGATTGACACCCACACTCATATTCGGCGCCCAGACGAGGCAAGCTGTCTCTGCTGCTACTTGCAATGCGGCGGTCTCGGCGTCGTCAAGCCCAGTGGTGCCGATGACATGCGCAGTACCGCTCTCCGCCGCTAGCGCTACATGCGCCGCCGTTGCCGCCGGGCTGGAAAACTCGATCACCACGTCGGACGCGACGAACATGGCAGCGGCATCCTCGCCGATCGCCACGCCCCTTTCGCCGATCCCGGCCAAGCTGCCCGTATCTTGCCCGATCGCGGCGTGCCCGCTCCGCTCAATCGCCGTCACCAGTCGACAGCCCTCGCACGCGTCGATGCGCCGCACCAAAGCCCGCCCCATCCGCCCCGCCGCGCCGACCAGACCGACCGATAACTCACTCATGGCGTCCCCCGTCACTTCGATTCCAACCCTACTCCCGAATATCGTCCCACAGCTCCTTCACCTTACTGAAGAAGCCTGCGGTCTCGGGGTGGGTGTGCTCGTTGGCGGTGTCTTCGAATTGACGTAGCAGTGCGCGTTGCTCTTCGTTGAGGTTGACCGGGGTCTCGGTCATGGTCTGTACGAAGAGGTCGCCTGTGCTCTGGCCGCGCATGGCCGGCATGCCTTTGCCGCGCAGGCGGAACTGGTGACCGGTCTGGGTGCCCTCGGGCACGGTAATGCGGGCGTTGCCGCCGTCGACTGTCGGCACCTCTATGGAGCCGCCGAGCGCGGCCCGGGTCATGGGCAGGGGCACGCGGCAATAGAGGTTGCCGCCTTCGCGCTGGAATAGGGAGTGCGCGGCGATGGCGATAAAGATATAAAGATCGCCAGGCGGGCTCCCGCGCACGCCAGCCTCGCCCTCGCCGGCCAGGCGGATACGTGTGCCGTCTTCGACGCCGGCCGGAATGTTGACCTGCAGCTCCTTGTCGCGGCTGGTGCGGCCGCTGCCGCGGCAGGTCACGCAGGGACTCTCGATCACGCGGCCTACGCCCTGGCATCTCGGGCAGGCGCGCTCGATGGTGAAAAAGCCCTGCTGGGCACGCACCTTGCCGTCGCCGCCGCAGCCCGAACAGGTAACCGGTTGGGTACCAGCGGCGGCACCACCGCCAGAACAGTCCTCGCAGGTCACGGATGTGGTGGTGCGGATGTTGGTCTGGCGGCCGTGGAAGGCGTCTTCCAGCGAGATCTCGAGGTTGTAGCGCAGATCAGCACCGCGCTGCCCACTGGTGCCGCCGCTGCGCCGGCCGCCCATGAAGTCGCCGAACAGGTCGTCGAAGACATCGGAGAAGCTCGAGCCGCCAAAACCGAAGCCGCCGCCCTGCCCGTTGCCGCCTTCGAACGCGGCGTGGCCGAAGCGGTCGTAGGCGGCGCGCTTGTCGGCGTCCTTCAGGACCTCATAAGCCTCCGAGACTTCCTTGAAAGCGCGCTCGGCTTCCGGATCGGCGGGATTGCGATCCGGGTGGTATTTCATGGCGAGCTTGCGGTACGCTTTCTTGAGCTCGGCTTCGCCCGCCTGGCGGTCAACGCTGAGCGTCTCGTAGTAATCGCGCTTGTCCATGACAGCCTCGGATCACGCTCCAAGGCGTCGCTTAGCCATCGCTCTTCTTGTCGTCCTCGACTTCCTCGAAGTCGGCATCGACCACAGTCTCGTCGCTGTCGCTGTCGCCGCCACCGGGCCCCCCGCCTGCAGCCGCCTCAGCCTGGGAGGCTTGGTACATGGCTTCGCCGAGCTTCATGGAGACCTGCTGCAAGGTATCGGTTTTGGATTTGATGTCTTCGACATCCTCGCTTTCGAGAACCCCGCGCAAGTCGGCGACAGCGCTCTCAATCGCGGTCTTGTCTTCGTCGGACACCTTGTCACCATGGTCGCCCAGCGTCTTCTCGGTGGCGTGGATCACGGCATCGGCCTGGTTGCGCGTGTCGATCAGCTCGCGGCGCTCCTTGTCCTCTCCGGCATGCTCCTCCGCCTCGTGCACCATGCGGTCGATGTCGTCATCCGAAAGACCGCCCGAGGCCTCGATACGAATTTGCTGCTCCTTGCCAGTGCCCTTGTCCTTGGCCGAGACATTGACAATGCCGTTGGCGTCAATGTCGAAGGTGACTTCGATCTGCGGCACACCGCGTGGCGCTGGGGGAATGCCGACCAGGTCAAACTGGCCGAGCAGCTTGTTGTCGGCCGCGATCTGGCGCTCGCCCTGAAAGACGCGGATGGTGACCGCGCCTTGGTTGTCCTCGGCGGTTGAGAAGGTCTGCCCCTTCTTGGTCGGAATAGTGGTGTTGCGGTCGATCAACGGCGTGAAGACACCGCCAAGGGTCTCGATACCGAGTGACAGCGGCGTGACGTCGAGCAGCAGCACGTCCGTGACATCACCAGCCAGCACCGCGCCCTGGATGGCGGCACCGGTGGCAACCACCTCGTCCGGGTTGACACCCTGGTGGGGCTCGCGTCCGAAGAAGGTCTGCACGGTCTCGATCACTTTTGGCATGCGCGTCATGCCGCCAACCAGCACCACATCATCGATCTCGGCCGCCGTCAGGCCGGCGTCATCGAGTGCCGCCTTGCAGGGGCTGATGGTGCGCTGGATGAAGCTATCGACCAGCGCCTCCAACTTGGCCCGGGTGAGCTTCATGGTGAGATGCTTCGGTCCGGAGGCGTCCGCCGTGATGAAGGGGAGGTTGATCTCGGTTTGTGTAGTACTGGAAAGCTCGATCTTGGCCTTCTCGGCGGCCTCGCGCAGGCGTTGCACCGCGAGCTTGTCGCCGCGCAGGTCGATGCCGGCCTCCTTTTTGAACTCGTCCGCCAAGTAGTCGACAATACGCAGGTCGAAGTCCTCCCCGCCGAGGAAGGTGTCGCCGTTGGTCGACTTCACCTCAAAGACGCCGTCGCCGATCTCGAGGATGGAGACGTCGAAGGTGCCGCCGCCCAGGTCATAGACCGCGATCACGCCCGCGCCGCGCTTCTCGAGCCCGTAAGCGAGCGAGGCAGCGGTAGGCTCGTTGATAATGCGCAGCACCTCGAGCCCGGCGATCTGGCCGGCGTCCTTAGTCGCCTGGCGCTGGGCATCGTTGAAATAGGCGGGAACCGTGATTACCGCTTTGCTGACCGTCTCGCCGAGATAGCGCTCGGCGGTCTCCTTCATCTTCTGCAGCACCATGGCGCTGATCTGGCTCGGGGCGTAGCCCTTGCCGCGCGCCTCGACCCAGGCATCGCCGTTGTCCGCCTTGATAATCTTGTAGGGGACCATGTCGGCGTCCTTTTTCGCCATCGGGTCTTCGAAGTTGCGCCCGATAAGGCGCTTGATGGCGAAAAGGGTGTTTTCCGGGTTGGTCACGCCTTGGCGTTTGGCCGACTGGCCGACCAGACGCTCGTCCTCGGTGAAGGCTACCATCGACGGTGTGGTCCGGGTGCCTTCGGCGTTCTCGATCACCTTGGCTTCCTTGCCTTCCATGATGGCAACGCAGGAGTTCGTGGTGCCAAGGTCGATACCGATGATCTTGCTCATATTTTTTCTCTTTCGAAAAGCAGGCGGATCTGCTCCGGCCTCGTCGAGCACCGGACGGCCCGATCGTATTGATACTGCACCGTGCGTCTCACTTGCGCACTAGCAGGCGGCGACGGAAGGTATATGGGAGTGTCAGGGGGGCACTGCAAGCGTTTGCGATCAAGCTTCCGTATCGATGCTGCCGTCGGCCGGTCGCTTGGCCACGCCGACCCGTGCGGGGCGTAGCAGGCGGTCATGAATGCGATAGCCGCGCTGGACCACCTGAACCACCGTTCCCGGCTCCCTGTCGGGCGATTCCACCTCGAACATGGCTTCGTGAAAATTGGGGTCGAATTTATCGTCCTGGGGATCGATACAGGTGATGCCGTATCGCTCCAGCGCCGTGTCCAGACTGCGCAGCGTCAACTCGATACCTTCGAACACTGACGTCGGGTCGCTGTCGCCGGCACTGCCCACGGCGCGGTTTAGGTCATCGGCGATGGCGACGATGTCGCGGGCAAAGGCGGTGATGGCATATTTGCTGGCATCCTCGCGCTCGCGCTCCGCTCGCCGGCGCACGTTCTCGGTCTCGGCCAGCGCGCGCATCAGGCGGTCTTCGAGCGCCGCCGTCTCGCCGCGCAGCGTCTCCAGCTCGCTGACCTCGTCTGCTTCCTCGGCAACGGGCGTCTCTGCTCCGGTCTCCTCGGGCGTTTCGTCTTCGGGCTGGGTCGGTGTTTCTGGCATGTTGGCAAGTCCGTTTCGCTTGGGTGTGTTGGTTCAACCCATCAGGCGGCTGATCGCGCGGGCGGTGTAGTCCACCATGGGAATGATGCGGGCGTAATTAATGCGCGTCGGCCCGATGACGCCGATGGCTCCGAGGCACCCGGGCTCGCTACCGCCTCCACGGTGCAGGGGTGCGATCACCATCGAACAGCCGGCAAGATTGAAAAGCTCGTTCTCGGAGCCGATGAAAACGTGCACAGCTTGGCCGCTCAAGGTCGAATCGATGACCTGCAGCATGCCTTCGTGGCGCTCCAGGTCCCCGAATAATTTGCTGATGCGCTCAAGGTCAGCAATGGCCTGCGCGTCCTCGAACAGCTTGGCGCGCCCGCGCAGGATCAGCGTTGGCGCGCCCGCCTGCTCGGTAAGCGTGCCGAGTCCGGCTGCGACGATACGCTCGCCGAGGCTGTCGAGCGCGGCCCGATGCTCGGCGAGTTCCGCCTCTATAACGCCACGCGCTGCGCTAAACGTGCGCCCGTCCAGCCGCATATTGATGTAATTCGCAGCCTCGGTCAGCGATGACGGTGTGAAACCGCCGGGCACCTCGATGATGCGGTTCTCCACCAGGCCGTTGGCGAGCACGATGATGGCAAGCGCCTGGCCCTCGGCAAGGCGGATGAACTCCATATGCTTGACCGGCGCCTCGCTTTTTGGTGCCAGAACTAGGCCGGTGGCGCTGGAAAGTCCGGATAGCATCTCGGTGGCCTGTCCCAGCACCTCGGACAGCTTGCGTCCCGCGCCCGCGCATTGAGCGTCGATGCTGATGCGCTCTTCGGAGGTGAGGTCGCCGATCTGCAGTAGCCCGTCGACATAAAGCCTTAGACCCTGGTCGGTCGGCATGCGCCCGGCGGAAGTATGCGGTGCATACAGCAGGCCGAGATTCTCTAGGTCCGCCATGACATTACGGATTGTCGCCGGTGACAGGCGCAAGGGCAGGCGCCGAGAGAGCGTGCGCGAGCCGACGGGCTCGCCGCCTTCGAAGAAGGCTTCGACAATTTCGGCGAAAATGAGACGCGAGCGCTCGTTGAGCTCGGTGATCATGGGTTGACTAGACCTGAAAGTCCCCGTTGCCGTAGCGTTGGCGGAGAATGTAGTAAGCGCTCCCGGGAGCGTCAACGCGGTGGACGGAAATAGCCCCTGTCAGTAGATTGCTTCTATGTCCGAAAACATCCCTCAAGACCCCGTCACGCGGCCTTCCGGCCGCGCCGTCGATGCTCTTCGCGCGGTGACGCTCGAGCCCGGATTCAGCAAGCATGCCGAAGGCTCTTGCCTGATCCGCTTTGGCGACACGCATGTGCTCTGCGCCGCCACGGTCGAGGACCGGGTGCCTCCTTTCTTGCGCAATACGGGGCGCGGCTGGGTGACGGCGGAATACGGTATGCTGCCGCGCTCTACCAATACTCGCACTGATCGCGAGGCGGCGCGCGGCAAGCAGTCGGGCCGCACTTTGGAGATCCAACGCCTGATTGGGCGCAGCCTGCGCGCCGTCACTAGGCTCGACGGCTTCGGTGAACGCCAGGTGCGGGTCGATTGCGACGTCATCCAGGCCGACGGCGGCACGCGCACAGCGGCGATCACAGGTGCCTGGGTGGCGCTGCATCTCGCCTTCGACTATCTCGCCGGTCACAGCCTGATCGAGGCCAACCCACTCAGTGATCAGGTGGCGGCGATCTCGGCCGGGCTGTACGGTGGCATAGCGGTGGTCGATCTCGACTATGCCGAGGACTCGACGGCCGACGCCGACGCTAATTTTGTGCTTACAGCCGGTGGCGGTATCGTCGAAGTGCAGGCGACCGCAGAGTCGGAACCGTTCCGCCAAGAACAACTTGATGCTTTGCTTGGTCTCTCCCGTAACGCCACTAAAACGCTGTTCGATTTGCAGCAAAAAGCGTTAGAGGATGCCGCGTCGGCTTGAGGCTGAGCGGTTGGTTGTGGCCAGCCATAACCCAGGTAAGGTCAAAGAGATCAATGCCTTGCTGGAGCCCTTCGCGATCTCGGCCGTTTCGGCCGGTGACCTGGGTCTGCCAGAGCCAGAGGAGACTGGCGACAGCTTCCTCGCCAATGCCGAGCTCAAGGCGCGGGCGGCGGCTGCAGCCTCGGGCCTGCCGGCCTTGGCCGATGATTCCGGCCTGGCCGTGGCCGTGCTCGGTGGTGCGCCGGGAATCTTCTCTGCCCGCTGGGGCGGGCCGTCGAAGGACTTTGCGGCCGCCATGGCACGACTGGAACGGGCGCTCGGCGGCATCAGCGGCGGCCGCGCGCGGTTCGTCTGCGTCTTGGCACTCTGTTGGCCGGACGGCCATTGTATGAGTTTTACCGGCATGGTGACCGGTTCTCTGACCTTCCCACCCCGTGGACACGGCGGCTTCGGCTACGACCCAGTTTTCATCGCTGACGGTCGCGACATCACCTTCGGCGAGATGGACCCGGCCGAAAAGGACCGTATTAGCCACCGCGCCGACGCCTTCGCCAAGCTCACCTCAGCCTGCCTGAGGGGCTGACATGGCAGATACGCTGGCGGTCTATGTCCACTGGCCGTTCTGCCTCACCAAATGCCCCTATTGCGACTTCAACAGCCACGTCGGCGATGTCATCGACCAGGTGCGCTGGCGCGAGGCCTATCTGACCGAGATTGCTGAGATCTCCGCGCGCACGCCGGGACGCGTGGTCGAGAGCATCTTCTTCGGTGGCGGCACGCCATCGCTGATGTCAACGGAGACGGTGGCTGCAGTGATCGCGGCCGTGGCGTCGAACTGGCGACTTGCAAGGGATGCTGAGATTACCCTGGAGGCTAATCCCAGCTCTGTCGAGACCGCACGCCTCGCGGCGGTGGCCGCTGCTGGGGTCAACCGTATATCGCTCGGGGTGCAGGCGCTCGACGATGCGGCCCTGGCTTTTCTGGGACGTCTGCACTCTACCGGGGAGGCGCTCGCGGCGGTGCAGGTGGCAAAATTGCACTTCAAGCGTGTATCGATCGATCTGATCTATGGCCGACCGGGCCAGACCGTCGCAGCATGGGTGGGCGAGTTGCGCCAAGCGCTGGAGCATGCGGGCGGGCATATCTCGGCATATCAGCTCACTGTCGAGAAAGGCACACCCTTCTTCATCGCCGAGCGTGATGGCGCCTTAACCATGCCCAATGAGGCAACTCAGGAAACGCTCTACGCGGTTACCGGCGAGACGTTGGGCGATGCCGGTTACCAGGCGTACGAGATATCTAACTACGCCCTTGCCGGAGAGGCCTGTCGGCACAATCTTTGCATCTGGCGGTATGGCGACTATGTGGGCATTGGTCCCGGCGCCCATGGCCGGCTGACCATCGGCGGCAGGACCTACGCCAGCGAGGCAACATCAAACCCGGCCGGCTGGTTGGACGCCGTAGAAACCAAAGGTCATGGCCGTCGGCGCTGCGCTGCGCTGTCAGCCAAGACCGTGGCCGAGGAGATACTTTTGATGGGCTTGCGGATCGACGACGGCATCTCTCAAAAGACCATGTGGGAACGCACCGGACAGGATCTCGCTGCCTGGGTTGATGGGGACACGGCGCGGCAGTTGCGTGACGGTGGCTTGTTGGTTTGGGATTCTGACGGTTTACGTCTGACTGCCGCAGGCCGGCCTTTGTTAGATGGTATTCTGGCGCGCCTTCTGGCTTAGGCCCTGTACTACATGCACCATCATGGCGGTGCCGATGATCGGAGCCAGCAGATTGAGCAGCGGAATCCAGAACAGAAGGGCGACCGTGATGCCTGCGGTCCACAAGGGCATGCGGTGGCGGCGGCGGAAATCCGCTGCCTCGAGCCGTGGCATGCGGCGCAGCGCGACCACCTCGAAATACTCACGCGACAATAAATAGCCGCTGACCGCGAAGAAAATCAGCAGATTGAGTCCAGGCAAAAAGGCATAGAGAGGTAGACAAACCAAATTCACCACCATGGTCCAGATCACTAGACGGACGGCTGCCCAAATGGACTGCCCGAGCGAAGCACCGGGTGCCGTACCGAGGCCGGGATAGTGTTGGGCCTCAACAGCATTCGCCGCCTCCTCTTGGAAGAGCGAGGCGACGAGCGTCGCGATGGGGGCGAACAGCACCAGGGTAATTACGATGCCGACCGTGCTCCCGAGGATGCCGATCAACCAGTTGATCCAAGCTTCCCCGACCGTCAACCAGGTATCGATAGCGAAGCCGACGGCAAACCAGAGCACGGCAAAGACCGTCACCGTGCAGGCGAAGGTTTTGGCCACGACCCAGCGCAGACTGCGGTCCGGCAGTTGGGCGATGGCCTTGCTCAATGCGCCAATCATGCCCGCCGGTATACGGCTCTCGGGCTTAGCCGGGCAAGTGAGACTCGGATTCCCAGTGCCGGACACCTATAGTTCGGCTATGGCCGATCGGTCGGAACGAAAAGAGCGACTGGTAGCCGCGCTGAGTGACATGTTTTGTACCCACGGTTACGGTGGTGCCAGTGTGGCCGTGCTAGTGCGCGCAGCCGGTTTGAGCAAGGCGAGCCTTTACCACCACTTTCCCGGGGGTAAGGAAGCTAGGCTTGAAGTCGGAATGCTCGCCCCTCTGGCCGGTGAAAGCCCTTTGCCTGAGCGTGTGGATGCCATGATGGTGGCGGTTGCGAGCTGAGCATTTTCGGCCAGTTCAGCCAAGTCGGTACCGACCACCCCTAGCGGCGCCGGTGGTTGCGTTCTATGGACGCTGGATCGCTTCGCTCGCAGATGCCCTGAGCGAAAACGGAGTCGAGAGCGAGGAGGCGGTGCGTCGGGCCGCCGATGCGGTGATGATGGTCGAGGGCGCGGTGCTACTTTCGCGCGCACTCGCTGACCCGGGTCCGCTGCACCGCGTGCGGCGGCATCTGCCGAGCGCCACCGCCGAGGGTGGCTAGGCAGGCGCGCCTGGGTATACTGCGAGGCCAGTCCGATTCTTCCCATCTCCAAGAGGCCCCGTATGGTGCAAACCGAAATCGATGTGCTCGGCATCGGTAACGCGATCGTCGATGTTCTCAGCCACGCCGAGGACAGCTTTCTCGATAGCCACGGTCTGACCAAAGGCGCTATGGCGCTGATCGATCCAGACCAAGTCAAGATGCTTTACGATGCCATGGGTTCCGGTGTCGAGATATCGGGCGGCTCGGCCGCCAACACCATTGCTGGGCTCGCCTCTTTCGGCGGTCGCGGGGCCTTCATTGGTAAGGTGCGCGACGACCAGCTCGGCGAGGTTTTCGCGCACGACATCCGCGCTCTCGGCGTGCGTTTTGATACCAGGCCGACCAGTGACGGGGCGAGCACCGCGCGCTGCCTGATCCTGGTCACGCCAGATGCCCAGCGTACTCTCAACACCTTCCTAGGCGCCTGCGTCGAACTGAGGCCGGAGGATATCGACGCGGACCTCGTCGAGGCCTCGGCCGTGACCTACCTCGAAGGCTATCTCTGGGATCCGCCGCGGGCCAAGAACGCCTTCCGCAAGGCCGTCGAGATCGCCCATAATGCGGGACGCAAAGTGGCGCTGACGCTTTCGGATTCGTTCTGCGTCGACCGCTATCGCGACGAGTTCTGCGCTTTGGTTGCTGGTGGCGCTGATATTGTTTTTGCCAACGAGACCGAGCTGCTCTCGCTTTACGGGGTGGACACGTTCGACGAGGGCCTACGGGCGATCCGCGAGAATTGTGAGGTGGCGGTGCTGACGCGCAGCGAGAAAGGCTCGGTGATTGTCGACCACGAGGAGGTGCACGTGATCGACGCTACGCCGGTCGAGCACGTGGTTGACACCACAGGCGCCGGCGACCTCTTTGCCGCCGGCTTCCTCTACGGCTACACCCGCGGCGACGGGCTCGCCGAATGCGGACGCCTGGGCTCGCTCGCTGCGGCCGAGATCATCAGCCACTTCGGTGCCCGCCCAGACGTCGCGCTCTCGACATTGGTGTGACGATGATGGCGCCGACTTGGCGGGAGACGCTTGCGTCTTTCAAAGAGCGACCCGTCGTCACCATGCTCTTCCTCGGCTACGCTGCCGGCGTGCCGTTGATCATCGTGCTCTCGACGACCGGCTATTGGCTGCGCGAGATGGGCGTCAGCCGCACCTCGATCGGTTTCCTAGTCTGGGCGAGTCTTCCCTGGGCTCTGAAGGTCTTTTGGGCGCCGTTGGTCGATCGTATACCGCTCCCGTTTCTAACTGCTTGGCTCGGCAAACGACGGTCCTACATGCTTCTGTCGCAAATAGGTATCGTTTGCGGCATGATTGGCATTGTTCTGCTCGACCCCCAAGCATCGACCGCCTTCAAAGCTGGGGTGCTGCCGGTCTTCGGCGGCATGTCGAACGCCGAGGTCACTCCACCGGGAACCAATGTTGTTCTGGCAATGGCAATCTTGCTCTTTGTTATCGCTGTCTCATCGGCCACACAGGACATCGTTGTCGACGCGTTCCGCATAGAATCCGCACCGGACGATCGGCAGGGTGTTATGGCCGCCGCTTATCAATACGGTTACCGGATCGCCATGTTCGCGGCCGGGGCGGGCGCCCTGTACATCGCTTATGCCGCAGATTGGGTGACGGCTTATTTTGTGATCGCGATTTCAATGGGGATCGGCATGGCGACGGTGCTGGCGATTCGGGAGCCACCACATGAGGCCGTTGAGCGCGAGCACGACCATGAGACCGCCCTTAGTGAACGAGTTGCCGCTTTGGGACATCTGCATGGGCGCAGGAAGCACATGGCCGCGTGGTTCTCGTCCGCCGTGATCAGCCCGCTAGCAGAGTTTTTTCGCCGCAACGGCTGGATGGCGATCGTTGTGCTGGCGCTTATCGGATCGTTTCGGCTGTCGGACTTGACGCTCGGCGCGATGGCCAACCCGTTTTACGTCGATATTGGGTTCTCTAAGCTCGATATTGCGAATATTGGCAAGACCTTCGGCCTGTTCGTGACGCTGGTCGGCATTGCCCTTGGCGGTGTCACGGTGGTGCGTTTCGGTATCATGCCAATGTTGTTGCTTACTGCCGTCCTGCTGACGATCACCAATCTCCTTTTCGCAGCTATGGCAATGGTCGGGCCGGAGCTGTGGATGCTCGCCATCACCATCAGTGCTGACAATCTTGCTGGCGGCATGTCAGGCACGGTTTTCATCGCCTATCTTTCGGCACTCACCAATCGCGCTTATACGGCGACACAATATGCGCTCTTTACCTCGCTGATGAGCCTTTTCGGCAAGTTTGTGGCGGGGTTCTCCGGTGTCGTAGTCGATGCTACCGATTATGTGACGTTCTTCATCTACGCATCCATTCTTGGTGTTCCCTCAATCCTGCTGATCATTTTTATTCGCATCCGCGGGCGTGAAGGCATGCCGGCGTTTGAGCGCCTACCGACTGGAGCTATGGTGCCCTAGCTAAAAATAGGATACTGCCACGCTTATCAGTGTGCTGAAGAAGATTAAGGATTAGGAATCGCGCGACGGGCTAATTCTGCCGAGTGTGTGGGTAGTGCATCAAGATACCAGTTATTGCTAACAAGCAATGCTACGCACACCATTGAGTTCGACGACTATATCTCCCAGGCGGCCTTGTCGTATGTGCTGTCGCTTACCGAGCAGGGATGCTTGGCCGCCGATGGCGGCTTCGCCGAAGACCTCAACGTGCACACTGGCAAGGTCACCCCTTCTACCGTGGCCGCGAATATCTCTTACGACTATGTGGTCCTGAGACAGTGCTTGGCTAAGCGTCTTCGTATTCTAACGCATATCCGGCCGAGCGCACGGTACGGATCAGGTCGCGCTCGTTCTCGCTGTTGAGTGCCTTGCGCAGACGCCGGATATGGACATCTACGGTGCGCGGCTCAACCGAGATGTCAGGTCCCCAGACCGCATCCAGTAGGCGCTCGCGCGAGAACACCCGGCGCGGCTTTTCGAGAAAATGCCTGAGCAGACGAAATTCGGTGGGGCCTAAATGGATGGTGCGGCCGGCACGACGCACGCGGTAGGTGTCGAGCTCCATCTCTATGTCGGCGTAAGTCAGCCTGTCCTGCGACAATGCTGGGCGTGTGCGGCGTAGCACGGCACGCACGCGGGCGATGACTTCGGACGGCGAGAACGGCTTGGTGACATAGTCGTCGGCGCCACTGTCGAGGGCGCGTACGCGATCGTCCTCTTCGGCGCGCGCGGTCAGCATGATGATCGGCAGCTGCTGGAGGTTGGGATCGCGGCGCAGCTGGCGGCAAACCTCAAGGCCCGAGACCGAGGGCAGCATCCAGTCGAGGATGACCAGATCGGGAGGCCGCTCCCTGATCATCAACAGCGCCTCCTCGCCATCGCCCGTCTCGCGCACCTCGAAGCCTTCGCGCTTAAGGTTGTAGCTGAGCAATTCGACGATTGAGGGCTCGTCTTCGACCAGAAGAATGCTGGGCCGCATTGATTTGCTTCCCATCTATTCCAAGGTGCCGTCCAACTCCACCGGCGCGCAGGCGACGAATGTCGCGGTGGTGTCTGCCTTGGGGCGATCGCCGAATCTGTGGTCGCCGGTCAGGCGGTAGTTGATCATTTCGGCAATATTGGTCGCGTGGTCGCCAATGCGCTCGAGGTTCTTAGCCGCAAACAGCATATGTGTGCATGGCGTGATGTTGCGCGCATCCTCCATCATGTAGGTCAGTAGCTGGCGGAACAGGCCATTGTACATTTCGTCCACGTCCTGGTCATTGCGCCAGACTCGCTCGGCCCCTTCCAGGTCCTGGTCGACATATGCGTCGAGCACCTGCCCGACCATGGCTCTGACTTTTTCGGCCATGTTGGGGATCATCCAAGCCGACGGTATCTCGCGCGCCTGTGAGAGAGCAATACCGCGCTTGGCTATATTCTTGGCGAGATCGCCCATGCGCTCGAGGTCGCTGGCCACCCGCAACGCACCGATGACTGAGCGCAAGTCCACCGCCATGGGCTGGCGCAGCGCCAGCATCTTGGTGACTTGGCGCTCCACAGCGAGCTCGAACTCGTCGATGCTATCGTCGGTTTCGATAATGCGGCCGAGGCGCTCACTATCACGCTCCATCATGGCGGCGACCGTGTCGCCGATCTGGCGCTCGACCATGCCCCCCATCTGCAGCACTGTATCGGTCAGCTGCCGCAGCTCGTCGTCATAGGCATGGACCGTATGTTCGCCGTTCATGTCTTTCTCCTCACCCTCAGCCGAAGCGGCCCGTGATGTAGTCCTGGGTGCGCTGCTCGGCCGGATTGGTGTAGACCTGCTCGGTGTCGCCGAACTCCACCAGCTTGCCAAGATGAAAGAAGGCGGTGCGCTGGGAGACGCGCGCGGCCTGCTGCATGTTGTGGGTCACGATGACAATGCTGTACTGGGAGCGCAAGTCGTCGATCAGTTCCTCGATCTTGGCAGTGGCGATAGGATCGAGTGCTGAGCAGGGTTCATCCATCAGGATCACCTCCGGATTGATGGCGATGGCGCGGGCGATGCAGAGGCGCTGCTGCTGGCCGCCTGAGATCCCGGTGCCGCTTTGGCTCAGACGATCCTTAACCTCGTCCCACAGCCCGGCGCGGTACAGGCTCGATTCGACGATCTCGTCGAGCGCTGTGCGTGACGAGGCCATGCCATGAATGCGTGGGCCATAGGCCACATTCTCGTAAATCGATTTGGGAAACGGATTGGGTTTCTGAAAGACCATGCCGACACGAGTGCGCAGACGTGCCACGTCGATGCTCGGCGCATAGATATCTTGTCCGTCGATGGTGACGCTGCCGCTAACACGACAGGATGGGATAGTGTCGTTGGTGCGGTTGAAACAGCGCAGAAAGGTGGATTTGCCGCACCCCGAGGGGCCGATGAAGGCGGTGACCTCGTGGTTGTTGATAGTGATATCGACATGGTTCAGCGCCAGTTTGTCGCCGTAAAATACATCAACGCCTTGCGCTACGATCTTTACAGCCGGCGTGGCGGCGCCGTGCAGGGGCGCATCTGTGGTGACTGACATGGCTACCATCGCTTCTCGAATCTCTGGCGGATCAGGACCGCACTGGTATTCATCAGGATGAGGAAGGCGAGCAGTACCATGATGGCAGCCGAGGTTTTCTCGACGAAACCGCGTTCGGGGCTATCGGCCCAGATATAAATCTGCACGGGCAGCGCGGTAGCGGGGTCGAGCGGTCCGTCGGGCACGTCGACGATGAAGGCAACCATGCCGATCATCAACAGCGGTGCCGTCTCTCCGAGCGCACGCGCCATGCCGATAATGGTGCCCGTCATAATGCCCGGCATTGCCAACGGCAGCACATGGTGCAGCACGACTTGCATCGGCGAGGCACCAACGCTCAGCGCCGCGTCGCGCGTCGAGGGCGGCACGGACATTAGGGCAGCGCGGGAGGCGATGATCACTGTCGGAAGGGTCATCAAGGCGAGAACCATGCCGCCGACCAATGGCGCCGAGCGCGGCATGCCAAAAACATTGAGGAATACCGCCAGGCCGAGTAGGCCGAAAACGATTGATGGCACCGCGGCGAGGTTGTTGATGTTGACCTCGATCAGATCGGTCCATCGATTGCGCGCCGCGAATTCCTCCAGATAGACGGCAGTCATGACGCCGAGTGGCACCGATAACAGCAGGCAGGTCAGGATTGTCCACAGCGAGCCCATGGTCGCGCTGCCAATACCCGCCAGCTCAGGCTCGCGCGAATCGCCCGACGTAAAGAAGCCGAGTGCGAAGCTGCTTTTCAGGCGCCCCTCCTCGGCAAGGGCGTCGAGCCAGGCAAGCTGTTTGTCCGACAGCGCGCGTTGCGTCTCGGGTATATCGCGCGAGATATGCCCTTTGCGCAGCATGTCGACATCATCCGAGACGAGCAGCGACCGCGTTTGGCTGCTGCCGATCAGACCTGGGTTCGTGATCACCATTCCGCGCAGCTCGCGCGCCGCTCCATCGCTCAGCAGGCGGGTCAGAGCGCGCTTATCGCGGCGCCCAGAGACTTCGGGGAAAAGCGCGCTCAGGGAGCGCTTAGCAATAGCGCCGTAGTTGCCCTTGGCCAGAATTTTGGGATCGCCGCTCGCCTCGGGATCGATCAGGGCCGGATCGAAAAACACGTCAACCACGACGCGGCTTTGGAAGAAGGCGGTGTGGCCCTTCGCGACAATCGTGACCAACAGCACTCCGAGCGCCAGCACGGCTAAGGCGATGCCGAGCAGGCCGTAAAAGCGAAACCGCGTCTCGGCCGCATGTCGGTGGCGCAGGCGCCTTTCGTCGAGCTTAAAGGTCACCCTAACCTCCTGTCCGAGAGTTTCGATCTGGTCTCCGCCCTGGGCCACTATTCATAGATCTCCCGATAGCGACGCACCACTCTCAGCGCAACGACATTGAGCGCCAGGGTCACTAGCAGAAGCACTAGCCCGAGGGCGAAGGCCGCGAGGGTCTTGGCACTGTCGAATTCCTGGTCCCCGACCAGCAGGGTAACAATCTGTACTGTCACCGTGGTCACTGCCTGTAGGGGGTTCGCGGTCATATTGGCGGCTAGGCCCGCAGCCATCACTACGATCATGGTCTCGCCGATGGCGCGCGATATGGCGAGTAGGATGGCTGCGACCACACCCGGGAGGGCAGCCGGCAGCACCACGCGCTTGATGGTCTCAGACGGCGTCGCACCGAGGGCCAAGGAGCCGTCACGCATGGTCTGTGGCACCGCGTTTATGACATCATCTGATAGTGATGAGACGAAAGGGATGATCATGATTCCCATCACTAGACCGGCTGCCAGCGCGCTTTCCGAGGCGACGTCAAGACCGATACCGGCTCCTACCTCGCGTAGCATCGGGGTTACGGTGATGGCGGCAAAGAAGCCGTAGACCACGGTCGGCACGCCCGCCAGCACCTCAAGCACGGGCTTGGTGATGGCGCGCAAGCGCGGGCTGGCATATTCGGAGAGATAGATTGCCGACATGAGGCCTATGGGCGCGGCAACCAGCATAGCTATCACCGTAACCAGAAGCGTGCCGACGAAGAGCGGGATGGCGCCAAAGCTCCCCGTAGCCCCGACCTGATCGGCCCGGATTGCGGTCTGCGGGCTCCATTGCAGACCGAATAGGAAGTCGTAGATCGGCACTTTGGCGAAAAAACGTATCGATTCGAAGAGAAGGGACAAGACGATGCCGATGGTCGTAAAAATGGCGACTGTCGAGCTGATGATGAGCAGGATCGAGAGGGCGCGCTCGACGGCGTCACGGGCGTGAAACGCACTCGTGATGCGACGACGGGCATAAAGCAGGCCTAGGAATGCCACCGCCAGAGCTACGATGGTGAGCGCGGCCGTAGCGATGGCCCGGTAGCGCACCAGATTGTCGGCGGCCGCTTGAACTGCCGGCTTGATGTTGCCGCCAGTGTTGAGCCCATTGGCCAGATTGTGAATGTCGTTGAGCAGTAGCCCCTTTGCGTCGGCCGGCATTCCCGTATAGCTCTCTGGCAGGTCGCCGACCACGAGGAAGTCTGCCACATGGCTTTCCAGCACGGCCCACACCACGATCGTGAGCAGCGCCGGAACGCTACACCAGATCGCGACATAGGCCCCGTGATAGCTGGGTAGCGAATGCAGCCGACGTAATTCGCCGCCCACTGCCATCACGGCGCGCTGCCTGCCCAGGTAAAAGGCCAGGGCGCTGAGGCCCAGCAAGACGAAGAGCAGTATCGTCAGCGACATCTCGGCGACACTTTCGACAGCGGTCTTAGAGGCTCAGCGGTGCTAGGGCCAAGGCCTTCTCGCGGGCCCGTTGGCGGTCCTTGTTCGACAACGGGATCAAGCCCTTGTCGGCCAGGTAGCCGTCCTCGCTCCAAGCCCGCTCCGCGGTGAACTCCTCGACATATTCGACGATGCCCGGGATGACGCCAACATGGGCATCCTTGACGTAAAAGAACAGTGATCGCGATATAGGATAGTAGCCGTCGGAGATTGCCTTGAAGGTGGGCTCAATATTGCCGACAAGGCTGCCTTGCACTCGATCGGTATTCTGATGGAGAAAGCTGAAGCCGAACAAACCGAAGATATCCGGATTAGCGATTAGCTTCTGAATGATGAGCATATCATTCTCACCGGCCTCGACATAGGCACCGTCCTCGCGGATGCCGTGGCAGATCCCTTTGTAGCGGTTCTTGTCTTTCGCCCTAAGTATCTTGATCCCCGCAAATGTCTTACAGCCGCGTTCCAGAGCCAGTTCGGCAAAGGCGTCGCGCGTGCCAGAGGTTGGTGGCGGACCGAGCACCTCGATGGCGACGTTTGGCAGGGACGGGTCAATCTCACTCCAGGTCTGGTGTGGGTTCGCTATGAGTTCGCTACCGTCCTTGTTCGCTGGGACATCTTTGGCCAGGGCAAGAAACAGTTGTCGCAAGGTGATCGACATCAGCGCCGACTCCTTGGAGTTTGCCAGCACGATGCCATCATAGCCGATCATCACTTCGGTAATATCGGCCACGCCGTTTTTGGCGCAAAGATCCACCTCAGACTGTTTGATACGTCGCGAGGCGTTGGTGAGGTCCGGGTGCTCTACGCCGAGGCCGGCGCAAAACAGCTTCAAGCCGGCGCCCGAGCCTGTGCTCTCGACCACTGGTGTCTTGAAATTGCTGCTGTTGCCGAACCGCTCGGCTACCGTAGTCGCAAAGGGGAACACGGTCGAGGAGCCGACAATACGGATCTGGTAGCGGGCGTCGGCGGCAGTGGACGCAACCATGGTTGCAACAGCCACGAGAGCGAAAAACTTGAGGGACACCGTCCAATCTCCTTTAGGTGGTACGCCCGTTTTCGGAGTCTGCGAATTCGGGACGAAGCGCGCACCTCACCTTATGGATGCCAAGCACCAGACGTATGACAGAAAGATGATAGTTTTATTTCAGTCGCCGGGAGAATCGTCGCTACTGCAATCGAGGCAGACTGAGAAGCGACTGCCGACTCCTGGCGTGCTCTCGATTCGCAAGGCGCCGCGGTGGCGGGCGACGATATGTTTGACAATCGCGAGACCCAGGCCTGTGCCGCCCAACTGGCGCGAGCGCGCCTTGTCAACACGGTAGAATCGTTCGGTCAGGCGCGAAATATGTTCCGCGGGAATTCCCTGGCCACTGTCACTCACGCTGATCACCACTGCGCTGTCGCGTGGGCGCCAATCCTCCCCGGCATCGGTGGCCTTGGCGTGCCTTGCTTCGATGCACACCGTAGTATTTTCGCTGCCGTATTTGATCGCGTTGTCGATAAGGTTCTCGAAGACCTGCTGCAATTCTTCCTCGTCGGCGGCAACTTGCACCAACCCGTCGGCGATCCGCAGATCGAGTGTTACGCCTCTGCTATGCGCCTTCAGGGTCAGCGCCGATGACGCTAGTTTGAGTATCTCGCCGACGTCTGTCCGGTCCTGCGGCAGGCGATGCTCGGCCATCTCGATTCGTGACAGGCCCAGGAGATCGTCGACCAGACCGCGGATACGATCAGAGTGCTCGCGGATCATGACTAGAAACTGATGGCGGTCGCCCTCGGGAATCGGCTCAAACAGGGTATTAACGGAACCGATGATGGTGGTGAGCGGTGTGCGGATCTCGTGGCTGGCATTGGCCACAAAATCCGCGCGTAGGCGATGCACGCGCTCAAGCTCGCTGACGTCGTGCAGGGCGAGCGCCACGGCACTGCCGCGAGGTACCGCCCTTTCCATGATTTGCAGGTGGCCGAGGAAGTGGCGCGGCGGATCATTCCCGAACTCAAACGAGAATTCCGCCACCGGCTCGCCGGCGAAGACGCGGTCGGCAGCAGCCATCACTGCCGGCACGCGCAGGATCGCGGCAAGGCTGCGTCCGTTTAGGTCTTCGCCCAATAGGGCCTCCGCCGCGGCATTGGCGTGGACCACGGTGCGACCGGCATCGAGCAGCACGAGCGGGTCCGCGACCGCATCGAGCATACCGATCGCGCCGCGTTCCGACTCGGCTGTGCGTGCGTCCAGCGCCTCCCAGGTGCGTGCTAGCTGCGCAAGTGCCGTAGACAGACGGTCCCCCGCTCCGGTCCACCAGAGCTGTGGTGGCTTCCCTACCTCGCCGCGCACAAGTCGCTCCAGATGTTTCGCGAGGGCGTTAGTGCCGCGTAGCGCCGGCATGGCCACCAGACCAAGGCCTATAGTGCTGGCCGCGAACATGATAAAAGCCTGGTGCATCACCAAGGCGCCGGCGGCGGTAGCCAGCATTAGAACCAGCGCGGTCGGGAAAGCGAGTACGGCAAGCAGCGTTAGGGTGCGCACCGAAATTCCTTTCCTTGTTGACCCCTCTTACGGTGCCGAGCGGGCCTGTTCGCGGACGGAGTCATGAGCGGCGAACTTCGTCATGTTGACTATATCGGCGACCGTGGCCCCGATTTGTACGATTTGCGCCGGCTTTTCCAAGCCCATCAACAGTGGGCCGACCAGCGTCGCTCCGCCCAGTTCCTGGAGCAGTTTCGATGCAATATTGGCGCTGTGCAAGTCAGGCATTACCAACACGTTTGCCGGCTCGGATAGGCGGCAGAACGGATAAAGTGCGCGCAGGTTCTCGTTTAGGGCAACATCCGCGGAGACCTCGCCTTCGTACTCAAAATCGACGTTGCGCGAATTGAGAATCTCGATGGCTTCGCGCACACGTACCGCCGCATCGAGTGGGGGATTACCGAAATTGGAGCATGACAGCAACGCAACTCGAGGCTCGTGGCCCATGGCGCGAGCCTCTACTGCACCTTGGCAGGCGATGTTGGCAAGCATCTCGGAGCTTGGTAGCTCATGTACTGTCGAATCGGCGATGAAGACCGTGCGCTTCGGCGCGACCACGATGGACAGTCCAAACAGCACCTGTCCGGGTCGGGGATCAAGCACGCGGCGAATGTCCGCATAGGCGACGTGGTAGTTGCGCGTGACACCGGTGATCATGGCGTCGCTATGGCCATGGGCGATCATGCATGCAGCGAAGACGTTGCGGTCCTGGTTGACCATGCGCTGGCAATCGCGAAACAGAAAGCCCTGCCGCTGCAGCCGCTTGTACAGGGATTCGGCGTAGAGTTTGTTGTGCTGGCTGAAACGTGCGTTGTGGATCTCCATCTCTTTCGGCTGGCTCAGCCCGATACGCGCCATGGTCTCGTTGACCTGGTCCTCGTGACCGATCAGCACCGGTGTGCCGAAACCGCTCGCATGCCATTGTAGGGCGGCGCGGATCACCTGCTCCTCCTCACCCTCGGCGAAGACCACGCGCTGCGGTGAGGCCTTTACCCGCTCCTGGACCATGTGAATGTGCGTCGCCGTGGGGTCGAGCCGCGCCTCGAGGGCGCGAGCGTAGCCGTCGAAATCGGTAATCGGTCGGTTGGCCACGCCGCTTTCCACCGCAGCCTTCGCCACGGCCAGGGGCACCGCCACGATGAGACGCGGGTCGAAAGGCTTCGGTATGACATATTCGGGCCCGTAGCGTAGGCCCTCGGCGGCATATGCAGCCGCCACTTCGTCAGGGACGTCTTCGCGGGCAAGTTCCGCCAGTGCCTGGGCTGCGGCGCTCTTCATCGCTTCGTTGATGGTGGTTGCGCGGACATCGAGTGCGCCGCGGAAGAGATAGGGAAAGCCAAGCACGTTGTTGATCTGGTTCGGGTAGTCCGAGCGGCCCGTGGCCATGATCGCATCGTTGCGAATCTCGGCCACTTCCTCAGGCGTGATCTCGGGATCCGGGTTGGCCATGGCGAAGATGATGGGCTTGTCCGCCATCGAGCGTACCATGTCGGCCGTCATCGCCCCCTTAGCCGACAGGCCAAAGAAAGCGTCGGCTCCTTCCAGGGTTTCGGCCAGCGTGCGCATCGGCGTATCGATCGCGTGCGCTGATTTCCACTGGTTCATGCCCGTCTCGCGTCCCTTGTAGATCACGCCACGAGTGTCGCAGATAAAGGCGTTCTCGTGGGGCAGGCCCATAGCCTTGAGAAGTTCGACGCAGGCAATTCCAGCGGCGCCGGCTCCATTGATCACGAGGCGGGTATTCTTCATGTCGCGCCCGGTCAGGTGCAAGGCGTTGATCAGACCAGCGGCGGCGATGATCGCCGTGCCGTGCTGGTCGTCATGGAAGACCGGAATGTCCATGCATTCGCGTAGGCGCTGCTCGATGATGAAACATTCTGGCGCCTTGATGTCCTCGAGGTTTATGCCACCCCACGACTTACCGAGGAAACGCACGCAGTTGACGAATTCGTCGACGTCCTCGGTATCCACCTCCACGTCGACACCGTCGATGTCAGCAAAGCGCTTGAACAGAACGGCCTTGCCTTCCATCACCGGCTTCGATGCCAGGGCGCCAATATTGCCCAACCCCAGGACCGCGGTGCCGTTGGAGATCACCGCGACCATGTTGCCGCGTGCCGTGTAGTCATAGGAGACTGCGGGATCCTTTTCTATTTCCAGACAAGGCACCGCCACGCCCGGCGAATAGGCCAGAGATAGTTCGCGCGCCGTAGTCAGCGGCTTGGTCGCCGTGATCTCCAGTTTTCCCGGTTTGCCTTTAGCGTGAAAAGCCAGCGCCTCGGCATCGCTGGCGTGGAAAGGTGAGGTGGGTTCCGGCATGAGAGGCTTAGTCCCTGACTGGACAGTGAGAATATCTGCGCGCTCAATTTAGAGCCCTTTCCCGGCTATTGGAACCGGTTCCTTATGCGCGAAAGGCGCTCTAGAGTGCACCCCGGGCGACAACGGTACGGGCGATATCTCATGGCGGCGAAAACGGAGACGAGCGGCAAGGTTGCCAAGCCGACGCCGATGATGGCGCAGTATTTGGAGATCAAGCGCCAGCACCCTGGCGCCTTGCTGTTCTACCGCATGGGCGACTTCTACGAGATGTTCTTCGACGACGCGGTGGCAGCCGCCACGGCGCTCGACATCACACTGACGCGGCGCGGTAAGCACGATGGCGCCGATATCCCCATGTGCGGCGTTCCAGTGCATAGCCACGAGGGCTATCTCGAACGGCTCATCCGGGCCGGCTTCAAGGTCGCCATCTGCGAGCAGACCGAAGACCCGGCTGTTGCGCGCAAGCGCGGCGGCAAGGCTCTGGTGGCTCGCGACGTGGTGCGTCTGGTGACGCCGGGCACGCTGACCGAGGACAGCTTGCTCAAAGCCCGGGCCCACAACCATCTAGCTGCGGTGGCGCGGGCCGGCGGCAATCTCGGCTTGGCTTGGCTCGACATGTCGACTGGCGATTTCACCGTAGCGCAACCTGGCTTGGGTGAGTTGCCGGCGTTGCTTGTGCAAGTGGACCCGGGCGAACTATTGGTTCCTGAGCCGCTCGTGGAGGAGCCGTATCTCGCCGAGTATGGATCGCTGCTCACGCCACTCGTCGCCTCGAGCTTCGCGTCGACTGCCGGCGAACGTCGGCTGTGCGAGACCTATGGCGTGGCATCGCTGGAAGCGTTCGGCAGCTTCAGCCGTGCCGAGATCGGTGCTGCCGGCGCTGTCATCGACTATGTGCTGTTGACCCAGAAGGGACGCTTGCCAAGGCTGGCCCGGCCAAAGTGCCAGGAGGCCCAGGCCGTGATGGCGATTGATGGTGCCACGCGGCGGAATCTCGAAGTGCTGGAAGCGAGTGGTGGCGGTCGGCGCGGCTCGCTGCTCGGCGTGGTCGACCGCACTGCCACAGGCGCCGGCGGCCGCTTGCTGGCAGCACGGTTGGCGGCACCGCTCACCGACATTGCCGGGATCGGCCGCCGGCTCGACATGGTGCAGGCCTTGGTCGAGGCTTCGGGATTGCGCGGTAAGTTGGGTGGGGCACTGGCCAGCTGCCCGGATATTGAGCGTCCGCTCGGCCGTCTCTCCCTTGAGCGCGGCGGGCCACGCGATCTCGCCGCCATACGCGATGGCTTGGAATGCGCCATCGCCTTGCGCCACTTGCTTCATGAGGACGTGGGCGACCTTACTCCGCTACCGGAGGACCTAGTGGCGGCTGCAACGGCACTTGGCGAGCATAATTTGCTGATCGGTCGCCTGGGCCAGGCCCTTGCCGCGGACCTGCCACTGCTAACACGAGACGGCAACTTTATTGCCGCAGGCTATACCGCTGTTCTCGATGAGCAGCGCACTCTGCGAGATGAAAGCCGGCGCCTGATCACGGCCCTACAGGCGCGCTATCGCGACGAGACAGGTATTGGCACACTCAAGATACGTCACAATAATGTGCTCGGCTATTTTATCGAGGTGGGGACCAATCACAGAGAGCCCTTGCTCGGCGATGAGCGTTTTGTGCATCGCCAGAGCATGGCGAGCGCCGTGCGCTTCACCTCCGGAGAGCTTGCCGATCTCGATGACAAAATCGCCCGCGCCGGCGAACGCGCGCTGGCCCTTGAGCTGGAGTTATTCGAGGACTTGCGCCATGAAGTGAGCTCGCAGGCGAACCAGATTGCTGCTGCGGCACGCGCTATCGCCGAAATCGATGTTGCAACCGCGTTGGCGGAGGTGGCCGTGGCACGAGACTACTGCCGGCCCCACGTCGATGACAGCCTTGCCTTCCATATCGACAACGGTCGCCACTCGGTGGTGGAGGCGATCTTGGGCGAGGGAGATACGGCAACTTTTATCGCGAACGATTGTGATCTAGGGGAAGATGGTCGACTGTGGCTTTTGAGCGGACCAAACATGGCCGGAAAGAGCACGTTTCTGCGTCAAAATGCGCTTATCGCTCTTCTTGCTCAGGCTGGCTCGTTCGTTCCGGCTTCCGCGGCGCATATCGGTGTCGTCGATCGGCTCTTCAGCCGGGTCGGTGCATCGGACGACCTGGCGCGCGGCCGCTCTACCTTCATGGTCGAGATGATAGAGACCGCAGCCATCCTCAACCAGGCGGGCGAGCGAGCGTTGGTCATCCTCGATGAGATTGGCCGCGGCACCGCGACCTATGATGGCTTGTCTATCGCCTGGGCCACCATCGAGCATCTGCATGATAACAATGCCTGCCGCGGCCTCTTCGCGACCCATTACCACGAGCTGACTAATCTTTCGGTTCGTCTTGACTGGCTTTCCTGCCACACCATGCGGGCGCGCGAATGGGAAGGCGAGGTTGTCTTCCTCTACGAAGTCGGTCCAGGTGCGGCCGATCGCTCCTACGGCATTCACGTTGCTCGCTTGGCCGGGCTGCCCGAGCCTGTGGTGGCACGGGCGCGCGACGTGCTGGCGCTTCTGGAAAGCGATGAAACCCGAAGCGCCGCGGCTAGGCTGGCGGATGAGCTCCCACTATTTGCTGCGAACCGGCCGCCCACGACAGCGCCACGATCGCCAGTGATGGAGGCGCTTGCCGGGCTCGAACTCGATGATCTCAGCCCGCGCCAGGCGTTGGAACTGCTCTACCACCTCAAGTCCCTGGTGGATGGCGAGGATTAGTCTCGACTGGTATAAGGGGGCAGATGCCGAGGCTTCGAAACAAGCGCGAAATTATCGATCATCAGGCCCTGGGCGCTGCGCTCAAGGCTGCGGCCGAGCGCGCCGATGTGCTAGCGCTGCTCAAACAGGCGCTGGAAGCGGGCCGCGCGGAGATCCGGCGCCGCTTCGAGGCGAGAGCCGACGGGCCGCTGGCCGCGACAGCCACGGCCTTTCTGGTCGACCAACTCATCGCCGACATTCACACCCATGTCGCCGATATTGTCTACCCGGAGCCCAACCCGACGGCAGCGGACCGCTTGGCGCTGGTCGCCGTGGGCGGTTACGGCCGCGGCGAGATGGCGCCCTATTCCGATATCGATCTGCTTTTTCTGCTGCCCTACAAGCAGACTCCGCGCGGGGAGCAGGTCGTAGAATACATGCTCTATCTGCTCTGGGACCTCGGGCTCAAGGTGGGTCAAGCCACCCGCTCGATCGACGAGTGCATCGCGCGCGCTAATACTGATCTCACCATTCGGACAGCGATGCTCGAATCCCACTTCATCCACGGCGACCAACCGCTTTATCTTGAGCTACGTAAGCGCTTTGCCGAAGATGTCGTAAAAGGTTCCGGCCCCGCTTTCGTTGCTGCCAAGCTTGCGGAGCGCGACGAGCGCCATCAGCGCATGGGTGATTCCCGCTACGTAGTCGAGCCCAATATCAAGGAGGGCAAGGGGGGGCTGCGCGATCTGCACACGCTTTTCTGGATTGCCAAATATCTCTATGGCGTCGCCGATGTTGACGAGCTTGTGACGCGCGGCGTCCTCACCGCGGCCGAGCTACGCATGTTCCAGCGGGCGCACCGCTTTCTCTGGACCGTGCGCTGCTACATGCACTACCTAATGAAACGGCCTGAGGAGCGCCTTACCTTTGACCTGCAGCCGGAACTGGCGGCGGTTATGCGCTACAGTCGTCGCGAAGGCAGCGAGACGGTCGAGCGCTTCATGAAGCACTACTATCTGCTCGCCAAGACCGTCGGCGACCTCACACGGATATTCTGCGCCGCCTTCGAAGCGGAGAATGCGCCGAAGCCACGGCAATGGTTGTCGCACTTCGCGAGTCGCGCGCGCGATCTCGAAGGTTTTAGACTTGAGAATGGGCGTCTGTCGGTGCTCTCGAATGATGTTTTCGAGGTCGAGCCAGCGCGCATGATACGCCTCTTTCATCTCGCGCAGGCCCGCGATTTGGACATCCACCCACACGCCTTGATGCTGATCACCCGTAGCCTCTCGCGCATCGATGCGAAGCTTCGTGCGAACAAAGAGACGAACCGGCTTTTTGTCGAGATTCTAACCTCCGAAAAGGATCCAGAGATCACGCTGAGGCGCATGAACGAGGCAGGCGTGCTGGGCCGTTTCATTCCTGCCTTCCGCCGCGTCGTGGCGCAAACACAGCATGACATGTACCATGTCTATACGGTCGACGAGCACACTATTTTTGCCATTGGCATTCTCTCTCGTATAGAGCTCGGAGAGCTTGGTGATGAGCTGCCGCTTGCCACCGAGATCGTGCATAAGGTGCTATCTCGCAAGGTTCTATATCTTGCTATCTTCCTGCACGATATTGGTAAGGGACGCGGCGGGAATCATTCTGAGATCGGTGCGCGGGTCGCACGAAAACTAGCACCGCGCCTTGGATATACGGCAGAAGAGACGGAATCTGTAGCGTGGTTAGTTGAACATCATCTACTCTGCTCTATATCTGCATTCAACCGTGACATTTCAGATCCGAAGACGGTGGCTGACTTCATTGAGATCGTGCGCTCACCGGAACGATTGCGTATGCTTTTGGTGTTGACCGTGGCAGATATCCGTGCTGTCGGACCCAATGTCTGGAACGGCTGGAAGGGCCAATTGTTGCGTGGGCTCTACTACCGAGCCGAAGCTGCGATGACCGGCGGCGACTCTTTGGCCGACCAGGCTGATCGCCTGTCTATGGCACAAGATGCTTTCCGAGATGCGGTCTCCGATTGGGCGCAAGAGGACGTACAGTCCTTCGTAGATCGCGCCTACCCCTCCTATTGGCTCAACTTCAATACCGAGGTGCACAAGCGCCACGCGGAGATGATTCGTGATGCCGATCGGGATGGTCAAACATTGGCGGTGAATACCCGGGTCGACAAGTTCCGCTCGGTCACTGAGGTCACGATATACGCGCCGGACCATCCTGGGCTGTTCGCGGGTGTAGCCGGTGCCATGACCGTTACCGGAGCATCGATCGTCGATGCGCGTATTTTCACCACCACCGACGGCATGGTGCTCGACACGCTGTGGGTGCAAAGCGAGGCGGGCAAGGCCGTCGACCAGCCGGAACGGCTGTTGAAACTGGCGGGAACGGTCGAGATGACCTTGGCGGCCGACTTCAAGCCAGCCATCCGCCTCGAAGAGCGCGAGCGCAGTGATCGCGCTCATCGCACCGCCATCTTCAAGGTCCAACCTCGTGTTTTGGTCGACAACTCGGCCTCCGTGACGCACACCTTGCTGGAGGTCAATGCTCGCGATCGGGTTGGCCTGCTCTACGACATCAGCCGAGCCCTGACTGAACTGCGCCTCTCGATCGGCAGTGCGCGCATCAACACCTATGGCGAGGTCGCGGTCGACGTTTTCTACGTCAAGGACGTCTTCGGCATGAAGATCCACGACGAAGCGCGTATCGAGGCAATCCGGACTGGCCTGATCGAGGCCATCGACAGTGGCGAAGCGGTGGCGTGCGACGGCGGTTCCGCGGGCGTGGCCGCGGAATAGCCCGATAGATCATGGCGCTGCTTCGTTTTGCTGCGACGGTCGGCGGGTACACCTTGATTTCGCGCGTCCTAGGATTTCTGCGCGATATTCTAATCGCCCGGTACATTGGCGTCGGCCTTGTCGCGGACGCATTTTTTGTCGCCTTCAAACTGCCCAACCTGTTTCGCCGACTGTTCGCCGAGGGAGCCTTCAATCTCGCCTTCGTGCCTTTGTTCGCAGGCCGCATGGAAGCAGACGGCAAGCGGGCGGCACTCCGTTTCGCCGAGCAAGCTTTGGCAGTACTGTTTTGGGTCTTGGTGCTGTTTACGGTTGCGGCCGAGATCGCCATGCCATGGTTGTTACAGCTTTTTGCGCCCGGCTTTGTTGATGAGCCGGATAAGTATGCGCTAACCGTTCAGCTGGCGCGTCTGACCTTCCCCTATCTGTTGCTTATCTCTCTGGTTTCGCTACTCGGCGCTATGCTCAACAGCGTCGAGCGGTTCGCCGCCGCCGCGGCGGCGCCGATTCTACTAAATTTGTGTCTAATCGCCAGCTTGCTGTTTTTTGCCGAGCGCCTTGAGACGCCCGGGCACGCGTTGGCCTGGGCGGTCTCGGTCGCGGGCATGGCGCAGCTTTTATGGATGGCCTGGAACTGCCAGCGCGCCGGTCTCTTGCCAGCGCTGCGTATGCCGCGCCTCAGTCCAGATGTGCGGCGACTGCTGGTGTTGATCGCGCCGGCGGCGCTTGGCGCCGGCGTGCAGCAGCTTAATCTGATTGTCGACATCATCATCGCCTCTCTTTTGCCGACAGGCTCGGTCTCCTACCTCTATTACGCCGACCGCATCGTGCAGCTACCGCTCGGGGTCGTCGGCGTGGCGATGGGAACTGTGCTGCTGCCGACCTTAAGTAGAGCTGTCGGCGCGGGCGATGAGGGTGTCGCCCACGAGCGCCAGAACCGGGCGCTGGAGTTTGCCCTGCTGCTGACCTTGCCGGCTGCCGCGGCGCTCGCGGTGATTGCGATGCCGGTGATCAGCGTCTTGTTCGAGCGCGGCGCCTTCACGGTGGCGGCAACCTCGGCGACGGCTGGAGCGCTTGCGGCCTACGCCTTGGGGCTACCTGCCTTCGTGCTGGTGAAGGTGCTAGTGCCCGGCTACTTCGCCCGCCAGGACACGCGCACGCCGCTTGCCGTTGCCGCTGTTTGCCTGGTGGTGAATGTGGTGCTCAATCTGTTGCTCATGGGCCCGTTTGCCCATGTCGGCATCGCGCTCGCCAGCTCGCTCTCCTCCTGGCTCAACGCCGGGCTGCTTGCGGTCGGATTATTTTTGCGCGGCCATTTGCGCTTTGATGCCCGCCTGCGTGCTCGCCTGCCCCGCATGTTGCTTGCAGCGGTGGCGATGGCGGCCCTGCTCTGGGTGGCCGCGACGGTACTGACACCCTGGTTGCAGATGGGGCTGGCCGTGGAGGTTGCGGTACTTGCCGCTCTGGTGGCGCTGGGGTTGGCTTGTTTCGGTCTTCTCGCGCATCTGCTCGGTGCCGCTCGCGCTGGCGAGCTGCGCGCTGCACTCAAGCGCTGATGCGGTTGCGCCTGGCCTGCTCGTAGACCGCAGCGAAAGTCGCTCCGGCGACGATGATGACGACGATATTCACAGCCAGGTTCAGGGCTAGAATCAAAACCATCATGGGCGCCGCACTGGCGATGCCGGCCAGGATCGTCTGGATCATTTCCATGATAAATACTAGCGCCATGAAAGCCATAAACAGGGCGATAAACACGGCGAAGACTCGCCACCAGTCGAGTTGCAGCACGGCCCGCCAGCTCGCCGCCATCGCCGAGAGCGCACCAAGGCCGCTTTCCATAATGATGAACGGGGTCAGGCAAAAGCCGACCGCAATGACGATGCCCGGTACTACCAGCATCATCAGGCCCGCGACGACGCTGATGAGGTAAAGCACGGCAAAGCCCGCCAAGGCGCCGGCGCGCCGAAACCCGAGATACAGCATTCCCGTATGCACAGGCTGGCCGCGGATCAGCGCCAGCATGAAGGCGCATAATCCGCCATAGAAGATCGCCATGGTTATGCCTAAGGTCAGCCCAAGTGACATCATGGCGATTTGACCTTCGCCAGACTGTAGGTACCTCAGCAGGTCGTCGGTTTCACGGCCGATGCTGAGGAGCAGAAAGAGCGGCATGAACACTAGCACTGGCAAGACATTGTAAAGTATCGAGACAACAATTGTTGGCTGTGGCGCCTTACGATAAGCAGTAAAGCCAATTGTCAACGCTGCGGTGATATCGAGCGCGATCGTCGCGCGCGGCGACACTGGGACAGGCGCAACAGATATATCGTCAAAGAGATGCGCCAGCGCCGGCACACTGGCGGCCGGCACCCAGTCATTCATACCTGCCTGCCAGACCAGCGTCCTGCCGTCGATCTCACCGCGCGCCGCCATCTCCGCAAGGGCCTCGGTGCTGTGCGGCCCCCGGGGCTCGTCGTCGAGAAGAACGTGGTAGGGCATCGCAGGCATGCTATTCCTCGCCAGCTTTTGTTTGCGCGTAGATCGAGGCCATGATCAGGCCGAAGCCAAGGTTCATCAGCAGTATCGTCAGAATCGTGAGTGTAAGCATTGGTGTCATGGCGATAAGAATTTTCATCATGTCGGCCGGCTTTTCGTTGCCTCCAATAAGCTCCGCCATGATTGCCGCCATGCCTGCGCCGCCGATTAGCGACACGATGGATATGAGAACGAACATGGTGCCGATGGTGACCAGAAAGGCGAAGAACACGCGCCACCAACCGAGCTGCAACACGCCGCGGTAGCTGGCCCCGAGCGATGTCGCAGGCCCGAGACGTGAATCGACTACGAAGAAGGGCCACAGCATCATCGCGAACAGCAGAAAGATTCCGGGCAGGATCAGCAGCACGAAGCCGGCGCTGACCATCACCGCGAAGAAGATAATGCCGAAAAAGAGCGGCAAGATTCGGGGAAAGCCCGCAAACAGGTGTTTTATGCGGGCTGGGCGCTGGTAGATCATCTCCGTGAGCACCCCCACCAAGCCGCCGGAGAATGCAATCGTGGCGATCATGATCACTCCGAAGATGATGAGAAACTGGTCGAGTGGCAGCTCCACCAAACCGGCGCCTAGATTGGCGCCGGCCTTTAGAATTTCTGATCCGGCGAAACTGAACATGGCGCCGACGCTAATCGCGACTAGGATGACGATGTAGAAAAACATCAAGATCAGCGCCCTGAACGGCTGATGGGTGAAGGCGGCGAAGGCTTGGCCGAAGGTGGCGCCGATGGCGAGGCGTCCCCCGCTTGCTGGCAGTGGCTCCATTGCCAGCGGCGTCTCGGTTGTCGGTTCGGGTGGTGGTCCTGCGGTAAGCGGCGGCGGTGGCACAGTGGGGCCGGCAATGGGTGCGGCAAGCTCGGGCACGGATTCCGCCGGCTGCCAATCGGCCATGCCGACCGTCCAGACCAGAGTCGCCTGGTCAATCTCGCCATGCTCGATCATTCTGGCGACGCTGGATGCCTCGTATGGCCCCTTTTGCTCGCCCTCGATCAGAACGTGATAGGTCATATCCGTTCCCCGTTTGTCCGCGTCACCCGGCTCATCAACCTAGAGCAGGTGCGCCGCAAAGAAAATCCTCTGCCCGGCAAGTGTTGCGTGAGCGTTGCGCATTGGCCATAACCGGTGGTTATGGCTTTGTTGTTCCTAAGCGATTTCGACAACCCCGTAGCCTGGCGCCAAGCGCTGGCCAGCGTGTCGCCGGAGCTTGAGTTTCGTATCTGGCCTGAGGTTGGCAATGTGAGCGAGATTGAGATAGCGCTAGTCTGGCAGCCGCCGGCGGGTCTCTTGGCAAGCCTGCCCCGCCTGCGGCTGATCCAGTCGCTCGGCGCTGGTATCGATCATCTGCTCGCCGATCCCGAGCTGCCACGCGAAGTGCCGATCGCGCGCCTCGTGGACCCGTCGCTGTCGCGCCAGATGGTGGTCTACGTGCTACTCGCGGCGCTCGACCATCATCGTGATATGGGGGCCTATCGCGCTGCGCAGGCACGGAGCGAATGGCAGCCCGTACTGCCCCAGGATCCCACCGCCTGCCGGGTGGGCGTGATGGGCCAAGGTGCGATCGGCGGTGCTGCCGCACAAGCCTTCGCGGCGCTCGGGTTCGACGTGGCGGGGTGGTCACGCTCGGCCAAGACGATTCTCGGCGTTGCCGGCTTTCATGGCGCGGACGGGTTGGGAATCTTTTTGGCGCGCAGTGACATTCTCATTTGTCTGCTGCCGCTGACGGACGATACCGCCGGCATCCTCGATGCCCGGCTGTTCGCGCAGCTGCCGCAAGGCGCCTATGTGGTCAATGTCGCGCGTGGTGCCCATCTGGTTGAGGCGGACCTGCTAGCGGCGATCGACAGCGGCCATCTGTCGGGCGCCTGGCTCGACGTATTCCGCATCGAGCCCCTGCCAGGTGACAGTCCTTTGTGGGGGCACCCGGCGATCACGCTCACACCTCATATCGGTGGTTGGGTGCTGCCTGCCTCGGCGGTGGTGACCGTTGTCGAGAACTTGCGCCGCGTCCGCGCAGGGGAGCCAATCGAGAACGCTTTGGGTCTCAACCGCGGTTACTGATCCGTTTCCACCGGCGGAGCTTGGGCCTCGGTCACCTCATCCTCTTCGTCGCCTATCACGATGGTGATAATACGCCCGCCGCGGCTGGGGATTTTGTTGCTGGAGATGCGGATGCCGCGCACGTCTCGCACCGTGTGGTCGAAGTGCTTCTCCAGGTTCTCGATACGCTTGTGGAGGCGGCCTAGATCGTCCACCAGCTTCAGAACCTCTTCCTGGATCACACCGGTCTGCCTGCGCGTATGCGCGTCCTTGCGCACCGTACGCACCATGTTGAACGTTACCATCAGGATCGTCGGCGAAACAATCCAGACGCGCCGGCGGTAGAAGCGCTCGACGATATCGGGGGAATTAGCGTAGAGCTTTAGCGTAGACTGTTTCGACAGGCAGGAACATGGGCGCCGATTCAGCGGTCTCGCCGGGCACAATGTAACGCTCGGCGATATCGATGATGTGCTTGCCGACGGCGTCGCGAAAGGCACGCGGTCCGGCCATGCCCTTGACGCCTGCCAGGCACAGTAATAGGTGAGGGGATGGTCAAATTGGAGATCATCGTTGCGCCCGATCCGCGCCTCAAGGCCGCGTGCGAGCCCGTTACCGTGGTGGATGACGAGGTGCGCCGGCTCATGGATGACATGCTGGAGGCCATGTACGAGGCGCCTGGCATTGGGCTTGCTGCGCCCCAGGTAGGTGTGACCAGGCGTGTCATCGTGGTTGATGTCTCGGGCGAGGACGACGGGCGGCAACCGCTGCGGATGGCCAATCCGCGACTGCTCGCCGCCTCGGAGAAGACTGCGGTCTATGAGGAAGGTTGCCTGTCGTTTCCGGAGCAGTTCGCCGACGTGCGCCGGCCCGAGCACGCCACAGTCGCCTATCTCGATGAGACCGGCACCGAGCGGCAGCTCGAGATGGAGGGCATTCTGGCAACCTGCGTGCAGCATGAGATTGACCATCTCGATGGCATTCTCTTCGTTGACCACCTGACCAGCCTTAAACGCGGCATGATCGTGCGCCGCTTGGCCAAGGCGAAGTGCGTCAAGCCCGCCGGCCGCGTCCGGGCCTGAACCCTCATGCGTCTGATCTTCATGGGCACGCCGGCCTTCGCGGTGCCGGCGCTCGCGGCGCTGATTGCGGCCGGCCATGAAATTGCCGCGGTCTATACCCAGCCGCCGCGCGCCGCCGGCCGTGGCAAGACGCCACGAGCTGGCGCGGTACAGACGCACGCGGAGGCCGCCGGCATCTCCGTGCGTTATCCGGCCACGCTTAAGGATGGCGAAGCGCAAGCGGCCTTTGCCGCACTCGCAGCGGACGCGGCCGTGGTGGTGGCCTATGGGCTGATCCTGCCACAACCGGTTCTGGAGGCGCCTTGGCATGGCTGCCTAAACGTGCACGCCTCCTTACTGCCGCGCTGGCGCGGGGCGGCGCCAATCCAGCGCGCCATCCTCGCCGGGGATGCCGAGACGGGCATCACCATCATGCGCCTCGACGAAGGGCTCGATACGGGGCCGATGCTGCTCAGCCGTCGCCTTGCCATCGGCTACCACGATGCGGGCGCCTTGCACGATCGCCTTGCTGTGCTCGGCGGTGAGGCGATCGTGACGGCTTTGGGGGCACTTGCCGACGGCAGCGCGGTCGAGACCAGGCAGTCTGAAGCGGGCGTGACCTATGCTGCCAAGCTGACACCGGAGGATGAGCCGCTCGATTGGTGCAAGCCAACTGCTGCAGTGATGCGGCAGATCTGTGCGCTGGCGCCGCGTCCCGGGGCGCATTTCCTGCTTGACGGCGAGCGCTGGAAGGCTCTCTCGGCTGAGGTTGCTAAAGGTTCGGGTGCGCCGGGCAAGGTGCTTGATGATTGCCTGACCGTCGGCTGTGGCGAAGGGGCGCTTCGTTTGTTGCGTGTGCAGCGACCGGGCCGTAAGGCGATGCCGGTCGCTGATGCGCTCAGGGGGCGTGCTATCCCCGCCGGGACCCAGCTAGGCTGATGCCTCGCTTCCGCATGCTGTTGGAATATGACGGTGAGCCTTTTGTCGGCTGGCAGCGCCAGGACAACGGGCCTTCTGTGCAGGCGGCCCTGGAAGATGCCATAGATGGCTTTTGCGGCGAGAGTGTCGCGGTGACCGCCGCCGGGCGGACCGATGCAGGCGTACACGCGCTCGGCCAGGTATGCCACTTCGATCTTGTGCGCGACGCAACGCCGAATACGGTGCGCGATGCAGTCAATGCGCATCTTCGTCCGGCGCCGATTGCCGTAGTTGAGGCCGTCGTTGCCGATCCGGACTTTCATGCCCGTTTTGATGCCATTCGGCGGCGCTATATCTACCGCATCGTCAACCGCCGTGCGCCGCTCGCGCTGGATTGCGGGCATGCATGGCGCGTGCCACAGCCGCTTGATGCCGAGGCTATGGCCGAGGGGGCAAAAGCGTTGCTTGGCTATCATGATTTCAGCAGCTTCCGAACTCGCCAATGTCAGGCCAAGTCGCCGGAGAAGACGCTCGACCGGCTCGACGTCCAGCGTCTAGGGGAGAGTGTCGAGGTGCGAGCCGAGGCGCGTTCGTTCCTGCACCACCAGGTGCGTATTATGGTTGGCACCCTGGCGCAGGTGGGTCTCGGCAAGTGGCGGCGGCGGGACGTGGCGTGCGCTCTCGCGGCGAAAGATCGCGCTGCCGCCGGTCCCACTGCGCCGCCCGAGGGGCTGTGCCTGATGGGCGTCGACTACCCGCCGAGAAAGGCCGCCCGATGATGGACCACGCTGGTGTTGATCATGTGTCAGATGCGGCGCGTATTGGTGTTGTCGGCGAGCGGGTACGTACCGAGTGGTACCATGTTGGCTAAATTGCCCGACGCCAGCACACCAATGTTGTCGTGGGGCAGATGCGGCGTACGCTACGGTTAGCAGAGATCAGGCGTCGCCGCCGAAGACCGCCAACTCCAACATTAGGCTCGCTAGCAGCATGACGATGACCACAGCGGTGGCAGCCCCGCCCGGCACGTCGAGGGCAGTGCGGGCGACGAAATAGTCGATCAACAGCATCACCGCGAGCACCACCAGGAACAGCAGGCCAGAAATGCCGGGAATAACCGCGATGAGCATGGCGGCGATGGTGAATATCACTGTCTGCATAACCGAGACCCAGTTCCAGGCGATCATCAGCGCTACGAAGCGCTGAGTGCGGTTCAGCAGATAGCATAAGCCGAGTAGAATAAACGGCCGTATCGTCCAAGCGACCACGGTCTCAAAGGCGAGCATCCCATAAGAAATCTCAAGGACTTCCTTGCCGGCTCCCGGCAGCGTTGCCACCACCAGCACGATCGGCAGTACCAGCACGATGCCGAAGAACGAGTTCCAGAACCCGGGTACCGTGAGCGTTAGCCAGCGCATGCCTTCGGCATCTCTCAGGACCAGGCGCCAAGCGCCGTAGAGCGACGACAGGATCTCCTGCACGCTCGGGATCATTGGGCGAAGACGCGCTCGAGCACAGCCTCGTAGATGGCGCCGAGCGCTTCCAGTTCGGCTACGGCGACACATTCGTCGATTTTGTGCATGGTGCTCCCGACTAGGCCAAACTCGGCTACGGGGCAGTGCCCCTTGATGAAGCGCGCATCCGAGGTGCCGCCGGTGGTGCCGAGCTCGGGCCGAGTGCCCGTCACGGCCTCCACCGCATCCGCAAGGCTTTTGCTAAAAGCACCCGGCGGGGTGAGGAAGGCGCCGCCCGACTGGTGGTGGTTGAGGCGATAGCTGAGGCCATCGCCGCCCGCTCTCTCGATGATTGCGCGTAGGCGGTCCAGTAGCCCCTTGGTCGTCTGCTCGGTATTGAAGCGGATATTGAAATGCGCGCTGGCTTGCGCCGGAATTACGTTGGCTGCGGGATTGCCAATAACGATATCGGTGATCTCCAGGTTCGATGGCTGAAAATGGGTGTTACCCTCATCCAGCACCTCGGTATCGAGCGCCACCAGCACGGCCACAAGCCGGCTTGCTGGATTGTCAGCAAGGTGCGGATAGGCAACATGGCCCTGCACGCCGTCCACCGTTAGAGTGCAGGACAAGCTGCCACGGCGCCCAATCTTGATCATGTCGCCGAGCACGGCCCGATTGGTAGGTTCGCCGACCAGGCACATATCAAGCTGCTCACCAGACTCCGCCATCCAGTCGAGTATTCTGATTGTGCCGTTGACAGCCGGGCCCTCCTCGTCGCCGGTGATCAGCAGGCTGATGCTGCCGTCAAAGGCTTTGTGCGCCGCCAGATAGCGGGAGACAGCCGCGACAAAGGCGGCGATAGCACCTTTCATGTCGTTGGCACCGCGCCCGTAAATGATGTTGTCGGCAAGCTCGCCCGCGAAGGGATCGCACGTCCAGGCTTCTGCATCACCGACCGGCACCACGTCCGTATGCCCGGCAAACCCGAAATTGGGTCGCCCCTCGCCGAGGCGCGCGAAGAGGTTGTCGATTGGCGCTTCGCCCTCGGCCTCGAAACGCAAGGGCATGCAGCGGAACCCAAGGCTTTCCAGCGCCTCCGCTAGCACCGCTTGTGCGCCCGCATCGGCCGGCGTCACGCTGGGGCAACGGATCAGCGCCTGGGTTAGCACCACGGGGTCCACGATTTTGGGCATCTCGCTCTCCTAGGTTTCCGCCTTCATAGGGGTGGCGAAGTCATCTTTGCAAGCGGCGGACGGTGGATTATGGTCGGAGTCAAAGCAGGGGGAAGAAACGAGTGGGCTATTGGCTGATGAAATCGGAGCCGGGAGCCTATTCCTGGGACGACTTGGTGCGTGACAAGCGCACCCACTGGGACGGCGTGCGCAACCACCAGGCGGCCAACAACATGAAGGCTATGCGCAACGGCGACCGCGCCTTCTTTTATCATTCCGTCAGCGAAAAGACTGTCGTCGGCGTGATGGAGACGGTCAAGGAGTATTATCCCGACCACACTGATGCCTCGGGCCGTTTCGGCATGGTCGACGTGAAGGCTCTGAAGTCGGTCAAGCATGCGGTGACCTTGGCGGAGATTAAAGCCGAGCCGCGTCTTGCCGATCTCGCGCTGGTGCGTCAGTCGCGGCTTTCCGTGGTACCCGTCAGCGATGCACATTGGGTACTGCTTTGTGAGATGGCTGGGATTAAGGCCTAATACCCCAGGACTAGCGTCGGCGGGGTCTGCTTGAGCAGATGGTCGACGGTGGCGCGCGGGTCTTTAGATACCCAGGGTGACGATCCGGACGTTTCGTGATCCGCAAGGGTGATAAGGTCTTCGCCTATCTCAACGTTGTCCTCATTGGAATACAGCGTTAAACATCGTCTCCAATCGCCAGACCGGCGATATCAGATGTCCCAATCACGGCGCGCGTTTTGCTGTTGGGTCTAGAAAGTGTCTTTTCGGCCCCTGCATCGGCGAATTCCTGATATTGGCACCGGTAGAACTGCGCGTGGGTAAAATTTGATTGTCCGTGACGATGCCGAAGCGCCATCTTGGCCGCTGGTGGCTGGAGCATTCTGTCTGACGGCCATTCGGCGATAGACGTGACCGTGCTTTGGCGGAATAATCCCAGTTCGCCCAGCCAACGAGGACGAGAAGGAAGCGCGGCATGTTCGAAGCCCATAATTACCCTGTGCCGGACGATATCGCCAAGGTTGCCTGGATCGATCAAGCCGGCTACCGGCAGCTCTACGAGCGCTCGATCTCTGACCCCGACGGCTTCTGGCGCGACCAAGCGATGCGCATCGACTGGATTACGCCGTTTAGCACGGTCAAGAACACATCCTATACGCGCGGTAACATCTCCATCAAATGGTTCGAGGACGGTGCCCTCAACGTGTCAACCAATTGTGTCGATCGCCATGCGGAGAAGACTCCCGACCGGATTGCTATTCTCTGGGAGGGTGACGAGCCGGCGGACTCGAAGGCGATCACCTATGCCGAGCTAAAGACCGAAGTCTGCCGCATGGCCAATGTCATGCTGGCGAACGGGGTGAGCAAGGGCGACCGGGTCACCATATACATGCCGATGATCCCGGAAGCCGCAGTGGCCATGCTCGCCTGTACACGCATCGGTGCCATACATTCCGTCGTCTTTGGCGGGTTCTCTCCGGATTCGCTTGCTGACCGCATTCACGACTGCGATTCGAACTTTGTAATCACCGCTGATGAGGGCCTGCGTGGCGGTCGCACGGTGCCGCTAAAGGCCAATACAGACAAAGCGCTGGAGCGCTGTCCGAGCGTAGATCATGTGCTGGTGATAAGGCGCACCGGCGGCGACATCGGCTGGACTGAAGGCCGTGATATCTGGTGGCATGAAGCGGTGGCAGGCGTCTCTGACGATTGTGAGGCGCCGGCCATGAACGCCGAGGATCCATTGTTCATCCTCTACACCTCGGGCTCGACCGGCAAACCCAAGGGTGTGCTCCACACCACGGGTGGCTATCTACTTTATGCCTCGCTGACCCACCATTACGTTTTCGATTACCACCCAGACGACATCTACTGGTGCACGGCGGATGTCGGCTGGGTCACGGGCCACAGCTACATCGTCTACGGTCCACTCGCCAACGGTGCGACGACGCTGATGTTCGAGGGCGTGCCCAACTATCCCGACGCATCGCGCTTCTGGCAGGTCTGCGACAAGCACAAGGTGACTATTTTTTATACGGCCCCCACCGCTCTGAGAGCGTTGATGCGAGAAGGCGACGGGCCGGTTGCGGCCACCAGTCGCACTTCGTTGCGTCTTTTAGGCACGGTCGGCGAGCCGATCAATCCGGAGGCCTGGATGTGGTACCATGAAGTGGTTGGCGACAGCCGTTGCCCGATCGTCGATACCTGGTGGCAGACTGAGACCGGCGGCATTCTCATTACTCCGTTGCCGGGGGCGACGAAGCTCAAGCCCGGCTCGGCAACGCTGCCGTTCTTCGGCGTCAGGCCAGAGATCGTCGATGCTGACGGTAAGCCACTGGACGGCGCCACGGAAGGAAATCTCTGCATCGCCGATTCGTGGCCGGGGCAGATGCGCACGCTTTATGGCGACCATGAACGCTTCGAGCAAACCTATTTTACCACCTACGAGGGCAAATATTTTACTGGCGATGGCTGCCGTCGCGACGAGGATGGCTATTACTGGATTACCGGCCGTGTGGACGACGTAATCAATGTTTCCGGCCACCGCATGGGCACGGCCGAGGTGGAGAGTGCGCTGGTCGCCCATGACGATGTTGCGGAGGCTGCCGTGGTCGGCTATCCCCACGACATCAAGGGTCAGGGTATCTATGCCTATGTTACACTAAAAGTTGCCTCTGAGCCGACTGAGAAATTACGCAAGACTTTGGTCTCTTGGGTGCGTAAGGAGATCGGGCCGATCGCTAGTCCTGACCTCATACAATGGGCGCCGGGCCTGCCGAAAACGCGCTCAGGTAAGATTATGCGGCGCATACTACGCAAGATTGCGGCCAACGAATATCAGTCACTCGGCGACACCTCGACCCTCGCGGACCCGGCCGTGGTCGACGACCTAGTCGAGAACCGCATGAACCGCAGGTAGTGTGCTACGAGCCGGCTGGTGGCACAGAGACCTGGGTCTAGCCACGGCTTATGTCTAAGGACGATCTAGCGGCGCGTGCGCTGGCACTAGACTGGCTGGCCGCCGTGCTGCACCAGGCCCGCCCGCTCGACGAGGCGATGGCGACAGTGCCCGGCGACATGACAGTGCGGGATCGCGCTTTTGCCCAGCTACTCACACGAACGGTACTGCGACGCCTCGGGCAGATTGACGATCTGCTGGGTCGGTGCATTGAGCGACCGCTGCCAAAAGGTGCCTGGCTGTCCCAGTTAATCCTGCGGCTCGGCGCCGCACAGCTTCTTTTTCTCGACACGCCACCTCACGCCGCTGTTGACACCGCTGTGCGCCTTGCCAAGCAGCGTTCCGGTCGTTACCAAAAAGTAATTAACGCAGTTTTGCGCAGACTTGGGCGCGAAGGCAAGGCCTGGAGAGAGGCCCAGGATGCGGCGCGGTTGAACACGCCGGACTGGCTTTGGCAGTCCTGGTCCACGGCCTATGGTGAGGATATCGCCCGGGCCATCGCGGCCAGCCATCTGACGGAGCCCCCGCTCGATATCAGTGCCACGGTTGACTGTGCCGAAGCGCTTGCCGCGACTGTACTTCCGACCGGTACCTTTCGTCGCATAGGTGGCGGCCGTATCGTCGATCTGCCGGGCTTTGCGGCAGGCGAGTGGTGGGTGCAGGATGCAGCCGCAGCCCTGCCCGCGCGCTTGCTCGGATCTGTGTCGGGCCGCCATGTCATCGACCTCTGTGCCGCGCCCGGCGGCAAGACCGCTCAGCTCGCCGCCGCTGGTGCCACGGTCAGCGCTGTCGATCACGCCCCGACCCGTCTCGCACGCCTGACTCAGAATCTGGACCGCCTGGGCCTCTCGGCGGCGGTGATAGAGGCAGATGCGGCGACGTGGCAGCCAGAAAAAACCGCAAAATTTGTGTTGCTCGATGCCCCTTGTTCCGCAACCGGAACAATCCGACGGCACCCTGATATTTCCCACCTCAAACGGCCTACCGATGTGCCTGTCGCCGCAGGGGTGCAGGCTCGCCTGCTGGCCAATGCGGTCGGCATGCTCGCGCCCGGCGGAACTCTGATCTATGCGGTCTGCTCGCTGCAATCCGAGGAAGGTCCGGCCCAAATCGAGCCGCTGCTGGCGAAGGACACAGCGCTTGAAAGGGTGCCAATCGCGGCAACCGAGATTGGCGGCCTTGGAGAGCTGATCGACCCTAACGGTGACCTACGCAGTTTGCCCTGTCACCTTGCCGATCTGGGTGGCCTCGATGGCTTTTACGCCGCACGCTTGCGGCGGAAAACTTAACCTGTTACTTCAACTGCTATGCAACAGCCGGTGCGCATAGCGCCATCCATTCTGGCATCCGATTTCGCCCGCCTCGGCGAGGAGGTACGGGCGATCGAGGCTGCCGGGGCTGATTTCATCCATGTCGACGTCATGGACGGCCATTTCGTGCCGAACCTGACCATCGGATCGGGTGTTGTAGCGGCGCTCAGATCCCATTCTGCCCGGCCCTTTGATGCTCATCTGATGATCTCGCCTGTCGATCCCTACCTTGACGAGTTTGCCACGGCCGGCGCCGATATTATCACCGTGCAGGCCGAGGCTGGCCCCCATCTGCATCGCAGCGTTCAGCGAGTGCGCGGGCTCGGCAAGCACTGCGGTGTGGCGCTGAATCCGGCCACGCCGGTTGCCGCGATCGAGGAGGTGATTGACGACCTCGATCTGGTGTTGGTGATGACTGTCGATCCCGGGTTCGGCGGTCAGAGCTTTCTCACCGGCCAGCTGGATAAGGTGCGCCGACTGCGCGCCATGATCGATGAAAGCGGCCGCGCCATCGATTTGCAGGTCGACGGCGGCATTAATTTCAACACTGCGCCACAGGCGATTGAGGCCGGCGCAGACATACTCGTTGCTGGGACCGCCGTCTTCCGTGGTGGCCCGGAAGCCTACGCCAACAATATCCGTAGGTTGCGCGGATGAGTAACGGTGGTGGCCTGCTCGGCACGTTCAGTGGCGTTGGCTCAGCTGTAGCGGCGAGAAGTGAGCATCATGCCGCGCGGCCCCGATTGTCGGCAGGCGCGCTGCTTTACGGCAATCCGCTTTATCCCCTGACTTTACTGGGCCCGGTGCCTGAGCGGTTGGCTTTACAACCCGTCTCTGGCTTCCTCGGCGAGGTCGAAATCGGCGATCGCCTGTTCCAGGGCCAGTATCGCTTTGCTGGCCATGAGGTAGGTGCCCCGAAACTTCCCTTGTGGCTGCCGCCCGGCGCCCCGGATGCCTGGCTTGAGGATATGCATGGCTTCGAATGGCTGCGCGATCTAGCCGCGGCGAGGGGCGAGACCGCTCGCCGCCACGGCCGCATTGTGCTGGCCAACTGGATCGCAGTCTGCGGCCACTGGCGAGCTACTGTCTGGCGCGCCGATGTGCTGGGGCGCCGTATCGCCTCGTGGACACTGGCAGCCGGCTTTCTGCTGCGTGGCGCCGAGCCGGCTTGGAGGCGCAGCTTTTTATCTAGCCTCGCCATGCAGACGCGGCATCTTGCGCGCATCGCTTCGCGTGAGGCCACAGGTGCCGCGCGCATCGCAGCTATTCGTGGTCTGCTCTATGGTGGCCTTTGCTTCGGGCCCAACGAGAGGCGCACCGCAGCGGCCATCCGTCTGCTGATCCGCGAATGCCGCCGTCAAGTACTGGCGGACGGTGGGCACCGGTCACGCTCGCCGCGGCTGTTGCGTGCTGTCCTCGCTGACCTCGCCGATTGTCGTGGCTTGCTTCTGGCCGCTAACCGGGTACCGCCTGAGGGCCTGACCCGCGCCATCGATCGCATCGCGCCGATGCTGCGTGCCCTTTGCCATGGAGATGGCTCGCTCGCCGCCTTCAACGACGCCGGTGAGGGCGATGCGGACGCAGTGACTACCGCCTTGACCATGGCGGCGGCCCCGGGGCGGGCTCAAGCCAATGCGCCGCATATGGGTTTTCAGCGCCTTAGCGCCGGTGAGACCACGGTGATCGTGGACAGCGCTCGCCCCCAGCCCGGCTTGCAGACCGCCCATGCCGGCAGCCTGGCTCTTGAGATGAGCGTTGGCAGCCACCGCCTTGTGGTCAACTGCGGTCCTCATCGTGGCCGCGACGACGCATGGGCAGGTGCGTTGCGCAGCACGGCGGCCCATTCTACCCTGGTGATTGCCGATACCAACTCGGCACAGCTTGGTAACGAGGGTGGCTTCCTTGCTGACAGTGCCAGAGTAGTCTGCGAGCGCCGTGAAGGCGATGGCGCCACTTGGCTCGATCTCTGCGACGACGGCTATGTTGCACGATTCGGCGTGGTTCATCGCCGCCGCCTGTATCTTGGCGAGGGCGGATACGATCTGCGGGGCGAGGATCTCCTGACGCCCTCCGGCACGATGGCCGAGCCGCGCCCCTTTGCCGTTCGGTTCCATTTGCATCCGAGCGTTCAGGCATCTTTGGTAATGCACGGACGAGCAGTCTTGCTGCGTCTGCCCGACGGCAGCGGCTGGCAATTGCGTGTGGTGGGCGGCAGCCTGGCGCTCAATCCGAGCGTTTACTTCGACTGTGACGGCGAGCGACGGCGTAGCGAGCAGGCGGTGATCGTCGGTGTCTGTACTAACGAAGGAGCCACGGTCAAATGGGCGATTCGCCGGGTTGCAAACTAGACAGCGTACACTCGCTGCCCTATGGGCGGCAGCACATAGACGATGACGATATCGACGCGGTCGTCTCGGTACTGCGCGGCGACTGGCTGACGGCTGGGCCCGCCGTAGCGGCATTTGAGACCGCACTGGGGGAGGCGGTCGGCGCGCCTTTCGCGGTGGCATGTTCCAGTGGTACCGCTGCCCTTCACCTAGCGGCATTGGCTTGCGGTGTACAGCCCGGTGATTACGTGGTTGTGCCCAGCCTTACTTTTCTGGCGACGGCCAATGCACCGCACCACGCCGGTGCCGAGATCATCTTTGCGGATGCGGATGCGGACAGTGGCCTGATGACGGCGACAGCACTCGACCAGGCCCTGGCCGGGGCCGAGGGGCGGCGGATTGTCGCGGCGATGCCTGTGCATCTCAACGGTCAGTGCTGCGATCTCGAAGCCATTGCCGATATCTGTCGTCAGCATAAAATCACCGTCATTCATGATGCCGCCCATTCTCTTGGCACCGAATACGACAGCAAGAGGGTAGGAAGCGACGGTAGCCTACACGCCTTCTCGTTTCACCCCGTGAAAATCGTGGCGATGGGTGAAGGTGGGGCGGTGACTACAGACGATGCAGCACTGGCCCAGACCATGAGAAATATGCGCAACCACGGCATGACTAGGGAGCCCCGCCGTTTCGTAAACCCTGAGTTTGCCTTCGGCATCGATGGACAGGCTAATCCCTGGTATTACGAGATGTCCGCACCCGGGTTTAATTACCGCGCTAGCGACCTACATTGTGCTTTAGGTGCAAGCCAGCTAGTGAAGCTCAGCCGGTTTGTCGCTCGCCGCCGAGAGCTAGCCGATCACTACGATTCTGTGATCGGCAGCTTTGCTCCGGTCGTGATGCCCGTCTCGCGGGTTGAGGGCTGCCATCCCGCTTGGCATCTTTATGTGGTGCTAATCGATTTTGCGGCGGTCGGCAAGGATCGCGCTACCGTCATGCGGGAGTTGAAGGCTCGGAGCATCGGCACTATGGTTCATTATCTGCCGGTCCACCGCCAACCATACTATCGAAAGCGCTATGGTGAGGTGAGTCTGCCCGGCGCTATGCGATATTACGAACGGGCTCTGAGCCTGCCGTTGTTTCCCGAGATGCGCGATGATGACGTCGAGCGGGTGCTTTCGATTCTGGCGGAGGTGCTCGGGATCAGGATGGGGTGAGGCCGAGTAGCCGCAGTTGCCGATCTATGACGATGTTCTCGTCATAGAGCTCCCGCGCCCTATGCAGGCCTGCAGTGCCAAAATTTTTGCGCAATGCCGGGTCACGAGCAAGGATGCCAAGCGCTGCTGCAAGCGCCTTGGTGTCGTCAATGGGAACCAGGAATCCGGTCTCCTCATGCGCAACTTCCTCACGGCTGCCACGCACGTTGGTCGCCACCACGGGTAAAGCTGTCATCATGGCCTCGATGATGGAGCGTGGCATGCCTTCGCGATGCGACGGCAAAGTAAAGATATCGGCAGCCCGAAGAAGCATCTCGATATCGGTTCGATAGCCAAGCATATGCAGGCGTGAGCCAAGATCAGGATCGTCGCGTGCCCGATCTATCGCGTCGTCGATGTTTTGTGCATGTTCTGTTGTCAGGCGATCGCCAATCACCCATAAATGCGCGTCGACATGGCACATGGCGTCGAGTAGTTCACGATAGCCCTTCTCCGCCACCAACCGGCCTATCATTACCACAACCACTGCATTGGCTGGTGTGTCGTGCCGGGCACGCACTTGGATCCTTTCCGCTGGATTTGTGCTCGGACGAAACAGCGAAATATCTACGCCATTGCCGATCGCCTCGATCACTCCCGTGCGGCATAGCCTCAATCGCCGGGCAGTTGCCGCATCCTCTTCGGCTTGCGTGAAAAGCACATCGGTGCAACGCCCGCCAAACCACTCCAGAGCGACATAGGCGGCGCGCTTCCAGGCTGGCATGCGATCGTGAAAATAGAAGCCGTGGGCGGTATAGACGACACGCGGCACGCGCTCGTGACATGCGGCGAGCCGACCGATCAGAGCCGCAACCGGCGTATGTACATGCACTATGTCAAAAGCCTCGCGCCGCAATAGCGCGCGCAATGACCGGTAGGCGGTAAGATGGTCACGCGGTCGCAACAGGCCGCGTGAGAACGGTATGGCTTCGACGTGTATGCCTTCGTCGCGCACTTGCGCTGCCAGGGGGCCGTCGGCGCAGGCTGCGACCACCTCGTGGCCGGCGCTACCTAGGCTGCGGATTAGCGGCATGAGGAAATGGTAGAGCGTGAAATCGACCGCGCAAAGCTGAAGGATTTTCATGGTAGTTATCCTATGCCTCGCCGTGCCGCTCGTACCAGGCTTGGAAAGCGACGAGCGTCCACAAGGCTTCGGAGGTATCGCGCCGGCCACCCTTCAGGGCATCGTACCAGGCGGCGGGAAGCTCGGGTCGAAACAGGCCTTGCGTAGCCAGATGGGTTGGATCTATGGCCCGCCGTGTTAGGTCGGCAAGCTGGCCTGTCAGCCAGCTTGCGATGGGCATCTCGAATCCCTTCTTGGGGCGTGCGAAGACACTGGGCGGCAATCGGTCGGCAAAGGCTTGTCGTAAGGCGATCTTGCCCGTCCGCGCACCGAGCTTTAGTCGACTGGGTAAGGCTGCGGCAAAGCCCACAAGGCGATGGTCAAGAAAAGGGCAGCGGACCTCAAGGCCATTCGCCATGCTCATGCGATCGACCTTGACCAGCATGTCGCTCGGGAGACCGAGGGCGATATCCGCGGCTAGCATGGCGTTGACGGGGTCTGTCTGTCCGGAGTCTTGGCGCAGGTCATAAATCATGGCTTCGAGCGATGGTGCCTCTGCAGGCACGACCAGCAGCGCATCAAGGGCATCGTCGTGGAGTAGGCGGTTGAAACCGGCCTGCCGGGCCACGACATCCTTGCCGGCATGAGCCACGAAGCGCCGCAGGCGCCGCGCAGCTTCCAGAGTCCGGTGGCTTTTTGACTCCGGCAGGTGTGCGACAAGTGGCTCGATCAGGCCGTGGCGGACCATACTAGGTAGGCTGCGATAGAGGTTGGCATAGCGCTCCGCACGATATTTTCGATAGCCACCGAACACTTCATCGGCACCATCGCCCGACAAGGCTACGGTTACTGAGCGGCGGGTGGCCTGGGCCAGGAGGTAGCTCGGCACAGCGGAGGAATCCGCAAAAGGCTCGTCGAGGCCGTCGAAGACGGAGTCGAGCGCCGCTAGGGCGTCGTCGGGTCCGATACTAACTTCCGTATGCAAGCAGCCGAGGTGTTCGGCTACTATGCGCGCTGCGGGCCGTTCCTCGAAATAGGCCGCGGCGCCCTCGAAGCCGACGGTGAAGCTCTCGACCCGCCCGCCGAGCCGCGCCATCGAGGCCGCAACCAGGGCGGAATCGATACCGCCGGAAAGAAAAACGCCAAGCGGCACGTCTGCTATCAGACGGGCTTCGACAGCGGCATCGAAGCGCTCGCGCAGCTCGGCCAAAGCCACCCTGTCACTCTCTGGCGTAGGCTGTCGTTGCTCGGCGAGATCGTACCAGCGCTTGCTGCGGGTGCCCTCGGCATCGTGGCGCAGCAGGTGGCCCGGTGGCAGTCGCTGTACGCCAGGGCGGATCGACCAAGGGTCGGGTAGATAGCGCAGCGTAAACAGGAGACGAAGCGCCGCCGGATCAATACCGCCATTGCCACGCAGCCGGTCGAGCGCCACGAGGTCGGAGGCGAAGGATAGTACGCCGGCGTCTTCAGCGTATAGCAGGGGTTTCTGGCCGAAACGGTCACGCGCCAAGATTAGGCAGCCAGCGTCTGCATCCCATAGTGCGAAGGCGAACATGCCGACAAGGCGCGCTAGCACGTCCTCACCCCAATGACGCCATCCGGCCAACAGCACTTCGGTGTCGGAGCGGCTACGGAAGGCGATGCCCGCCGCTTCCAGTTGCTCGCGCAGGGCGGCGAAATTGTAGATCTCGCCATTGTAGCTGCCGACTAGGCCATGCGCCGCCATCGGTTGGCCGGCGGCGGCGCTGAGGTCGATGACCGACAGCCTGGTGTGGCCGAGGGCGCAACGGTTGTCATGCCAAGTACCGCTGGCGTCGGGGCCGCGCGGGGCGAGTCGCGCGACGGCGGCGTCGAGCTTCGGCGCCATCGCCTCTGCGTCCAGCCCGGCCAGCCTCACCACACCCGCAATGCCGCACATCAGACGCCGATCCCGTGCAGGGCGTTGAAGCTGGCGACCATGCGCGGCACCGAGAATTCCTGCTCTATGCGGGCGCGGGCGCGTACGCCGAGGGCTGCAGCGTCGTCATCGAGTAGCGCGCGTACCGCAGCGGCCAGCGCAGACGGGTCGCGTGGCGGCACTAGGTGGCCACAATCGCCGACAATGCGCGCCGCATCGCCGACCTCCGTTGCTACCGCAGGCAGGCCGCAGGCCATGCCCTCGGCGATGGTGTTGGAGAAGCCCTCGCCGAAGGCCGAACTCGAGACCACGACATCGCAGGCGGCGAGCAGGCGTGGCACGTCGTCGCGACGGCCCAGCGTGACTAGGCGCTCGACCTTACCGAGCCCCTGGGTTCCCTCGCCGATGGCCAAGGCCTGGACGCCGTCGAGTCGGTCAAGGGCCTGGATGAAGGTTAGATAATCCTTCATCGGATCTACGCGGGCAACGATAGCAATGAGCGGTGTGTTGGCATCAAGACCGTAATCGTTGCGCACCGCGGCGCGCGCCTCCGCATCGGGCCGAAAGCGCTCGGTGTCGATGCCATTCTCGATGACCGCGAAACGGTCTGGTCGATAACCCAGCAATACGTGGGCGCGGCGCCCGGCCTCGGAATTAGCGACGATGGTGCTTGGTAGGCGCGACAGCCTGGCGCAGTGGCTCATGACGCGTTTGAGCGTCGGGCGGTAGCGTCCTATATCAAGATCGGAGCAGCGCACGCCCCAGACCAGCTGGGTCGAACGGTAGCGCCCTGCGAATAGCCAGGCGACGGTGGCCAGTAGGTTGGCATGATACATCCAACATTGCAGCACCGCCGGGCGCGTGTGCCGGATCAGCCGCGCCAGCGCCAGCGGCGCCAGCAGCGAGCCTTGGCCGCGGCGCATGCCGAGGTCGAGGGTTGCCACGCCGGCATCGGCCAGGCGCTGACGGTGCACGCCGCCGGGAATCAGGCTGGCTACCACCACCGCGATGCCGGCGCGGTGGTTGGCCAGCGCCAGGTTGACCAGCTGCGCCTCGGCGCCCCCCGTGTGCAGGCCGGTGATGACATGCAACACGCCGCGGCTGAGGTCGGGCAGGGGCAAGTGGCTGTCGCTGGTTTGCGTTTGTGGCATCATGGCGCTATCTGGGGGCAACAGCGCGAACGATAACACGGGATGAGCAAAGATTGACTAACAGGTTGGCGTTGCGTCGTATGGTGCGCGCTAGCGTCACGGCGATGCGCGTGTACTATGTGTTGGATGATTGGCGCGCCCGGCGGCGATTGGCGCGGCACGATATCGCGACCACTTCTGGTGCGCGGCATGTCGATATTCCGCTCGCCGAGTCGCTCAATTATATAGAACAGATCTACGCCGATTATCTCGTCTATGCCGACCGTGCCGCTTTTTCGGGTACCGTGGCGGAGATTGGGCCGGGTGATAACTTCGGCCTTGCCCTGCTGCTGCTCAAGTGCGGAGCGGACTGGGTGCACGCCATTGATCGCTATCACAGCCAGCGGAATGCAGGGCATCAGGCCGCAATCTACGAGGCACTCGCGGCGCGACATGATCTTTCTGATCTGTTCGATGGCAACTTGGTTGAGGGGACGTTACGCCGCCTCAGCTATCATGCCGGCCTGCCAGCGGAACGTTTCTTCCGCGAGCACGATATCCGCTTCGACGCCATTCTTTCGCGCGCGGTGATGGAGCACCTTTACGACCCTCTCGCGGCGCTCGACGATATGGCCGCGGCGATGGCGCCGGGCGGGATCATGATTCACCGCATCGACCTGCGCGACCACGGCATGTTTGCCGGCCACCATCCGCTCACTTTCCTGACGAGCTCCGAGCGGTTGCATAAGGCGATGACCCGCGGCTCGGGTCGACCCAACCGTGTGCTGCTGCCGGAATGGCGCCAGTGGCTGGCGGGATCGGGTCTGCATGGCTCGCTGCGAATCACACGGCTTGCTGGAATTGCCGACGAGATCGCGCCGGCGTCCTGGGACGAGGTCGACACGGGACTGCGCGAGCAGGCGCTCGCCTGCGTGCGCGAAATTAGGTTGCAACTGCCAGCGCCACTCAAAGATTTCACTGACGATGACCTGGCCGTTGCAGGCTGTGTGCTGGTCGCGCAGAAGCCCTGGCAGGCTACTGAAATGGCAACGTCTAAGACGGATATTTAGAGTTTGTGGTGTGAATATGTGTTTGAGAATTAACAATAAAAGGAAATTGGGTTTGTTTCGTAATTTTCGAGAACGGCCCATCTCGTCGTATTCGAAATCTGTGGGAAGTCGCACGTTCTCAAGCCTCTAAGCGCGCTTGCATGGCGATAGGCAGAACACATCGGGTACATCATATATTTAGTGTCCGTTCGAGTAGTGAACGCTATTTCTTTTGATTTTCAATCGCACGCCGGGTCCGCCTCCATTCTCGTCGAGGAACTCGATTCCGGCTTCTTCTAATGCCCGTTGAATCTTGTGCAATGTGCTGTCGCGCGCTGGTCTCCAAGCCCAATTTCGCTGCAGTTTCCGCCCGACGATGAATCGCTTACTCAATTTGATCGATCCCGTCGCACATTCGTCCCGCCAAATCGGCGACCCACCCCATCAACAATGCAAATGGCGGTCTCATTCTGAGATACGTCCAGGTCAGCAAAGTGTGCGATGATCATCCTCCGATGTTCCAATTCACTGAGCGACAGGTGCCCGGATCATGGCACTATCGGAAATTCAAACCGCTGCGGTGATTATCCGTTGCCCATACATAACGCGACATCGTACGAAGACCGGACTTCGCGAAATGCACTCCACGATGCAGGGGCTTTGACGCTCGTGGCATTGTTTTTTTAGAATGCGCACCAATCCTCTAACCTAATCTGGAAAATCACGGGGCCGTAAAACCATGACTGATCATGAAGGACAGTGCAGGCCCGCGGCGATACTGGCCGCCGACGTCGCCGGGCGCAGCCGGTTGATGTCCGATGATGAGCGGGCGGCAGTGTGGACATTGAAGGAGCATTGGTCGGTAACTTCGTGCGGCCGGGTTTTTGTGGCAGCGCGTCGCATAGTATTGGGCCTTTACGGTTGGGACTGCGCGGTCGCATCATGAGCGGATGGGGCGCACTTCGCACGACCTATTGGGAATTGCGCGTAGCTGCCGCCAAAGGTGCGCCATTAGCCGAGGTTTGGGCGCGCTTTGGCGACCAGGCTCAAACGGTCGCGGGCCGAGCACCCGAACATCTCTCTCTATTGATCGATCTCGTCCGAAAAAAATGCGGCGATCAAGATCCCGCGAACGTAGCGATTCTGGATCACGGTTGTGGATCGGGCTTGACGATGCTTGTCATGGCTGCACTCGGTTTTACCAACATTTACGGTGTCGATATCGGCGGCGACCTATCCGCTCTCAACCGCATCTGCCGTAAAGTGTTTGGTCACGACTCCGATCGATTCCGGGTTTACGATGGTGACGCTCTGCCGCTACCAGATGCGTCGATTGATATAGTGCTGAGCCAACAGGTGTTAGAGCATGTTCGCCCGGCGGTCCTGGAGAGCTACTATCGCGAAGAGTCGCGCGTCTTGAAGCAGACGGGAATTGCTTATCACCAGGTACCACACCGCCTTGTCCCCTACGAATCGCACACGCGGACCTGGTTTCTTCACTATCTCCCGCGACCGATTTTCATAGCCTTGCTGCAACTAATTCGTAGCGATGTGCCGGTAATTGAATCGCACCTTTATCTGCGCTGGCCATGGCGCCACAAGAAGCTGGTGCGTCGGTTTATAGGGCCATACAGGGATTTGACCCTAGACCGCCTGAAGATGATAAGAAAATTCGAAACCTATGACGGCCCGCGTGGGCTTAGGCGCCTCATCAATCGCACTATCGACTTGCCTGTCATCGGCGGGGCCCTCAGCGCGGCCATAATCTGGTTCGTTCAAATCGATACGGTCACGGTTAAACAAGGCGGTCCTTATACCAAGGCTCAATGAAGAGGACTCACGCGGGAGGCCCCCAAGGAGAGGAAAATGTGTTTCACCATGGAGAACGGAAGGGAGTTCTCCATGGCAGTTGCGTCGCCGCTTCGCGAGGATTATTCGGCCGAGGATCTGTGGGCACTTGCACGTGGCAGTGATGATGGACCATAGACGCGCCGGCTTTTGTCTCTGGCGGAGATTTACGTCGGTGGCACACGCGAGAATGCGGCGCGGATCGGCGGCGTCGGTCTGCAGGTGGTTCACGATTGGGTGCTGCGTTTCAACGCCGATGGCCCGGACGGTTTGCTGGATCGTAAGAGGCCGGGTAAATCGCTGATCCTTGAGCAAGCTCACCGCCAGGGTCTGTTGGCGATCGTCGAGAGCGGCTCGCTGTCGGCGATCCATGGTGTGGTGCGCTGGCGGCTGGTTGATCTGGTGCAATGGCTGCGCGATGAGTTCGGCCTGTCGGTGAGCCGGCAGACCCTGGGCTGGGAGCTGCGCGCCTTGGGTTATGCCAAGCTCTCGGCCCGGCCTCGCCATCATACCCAGGACGCAGATGCCGTGGCGACTTTTAAAAAAACTTCGCCATCCTGTGCAGCAGACCACTGTCTCGCCAATCGTAGAAATAGCGTTACACCGTCGCGTCGCAGACGGTGGGAAGTCGTTTGGCAGCATCGCCCATTGGCAGCCCGTCGAGGTCATGTAGAGGATCGCATCCATGACATCGCGAAGCGCCGTCGTCCGCGGCCGCCCGGTCTTCTTGCGCTCGGGCATGAACGGCTCCAGCATCGCCCCCATTCACGGTCCGTCATATCGCTTGCATAGCGGCCACCACGACGCACATACGACAGCGGCGTTTTTGCCACAACCGAATAGGCGAATAACGCCACTCGATTGCCATAGACTGCGAATGTCGCGGGATATTCGCGTCTGATGGGTAACAATAAGGAAGCGACTATTGCTGCGTTGGACCGGGTCGGGCAGGCAACCGGCCAGAAGATCGCCAAGACCGAGACGCTTCTCGATTCCTCCCAAGATCAACACGCCGCCGTCCGACGACAGCCGCCCACCGTCAAAACGGGCGCACAGCTCCTTGTTTTCAACGGGTGACAAGCCAGGCAGATAGGCGACAGTCTGATCTATGGTGAGTTGATATTTCTCTGTTGGCGTATGAGCTTGTTTCAACACCAAAATCATATGTAATATCAATATCTTAATATGCCCTCACCAACCATATTCCACTGAGCCGTGAATAATCCAGGCTAGCACCCGTCGAGAATAGCCATCAGCTGTTTGGCGACGACATCGCTGTCGTAATGTGGTGGGAGTAGGTTGTTGCTCGGGCCGGCTTTCGCTGCACGCATCGCCCGCGCGAACGGCCCGCCCCATGGCGCTACGGTGACGGCACCGTCCGGCGCCGCCTCGGCGAGTTCGGCGATGCCGCCACTTTCCGGCGTCGCGATCACGGGCGTGCCACAGGCCAACGCCTCCAAGGCGACGTTGGCGAGCCCCTCCCAGCGCGACGGCAGAAGCAAAGCGTCCGCACCCGCCATTTGCGGCCACGGGTTCGGCTCATGGCCGCGCAGAGTGATCCGCTCATCCGCCATCGCGGCAAGGGCATCCCGCTCCGGTCCCTCGCCGAGGATCACAAGGTGATCGTCCGCGTCAGCCTCGGCAAAGAGCTCGAGCAGGCGGTCGAAGCCTTTTTGTCGCGTCAGACGGCCGACGGCGACGAAACGCCGCCCCCGCCCGGGCACACGCTGCGACTTGGCGGCCGCTGCGCGCAGCCGCGTGACGTCGACCGGATTGGGCAGAAAATGCAGCTGCTCTTCGGCCACGTGGAAACGGCCGGCCATCTCATTCAGCGTCTTGTGGTGCTGGCAGAGGACGGCATCGGCCGACGAATATAGCAGACGATAGGCGAGCGCCGTCATTCGGGGGTACGGGCCATGGCGCAAGCTCTGCGATGGCGTATTGGCCTCGCGTACCACGAGCTTGGTCTTGGGTGGCAGGGCGGGCCGGCACGCAAGCAGGGCCAAGTTTACGTAGCCCAGGCTAGAGATCACGATATCGGGGCGGGCTGCCCGCAAGGCGCGGATCAGGTGCCACAGGGCGCGGCGCAGGCGCGGCTGCCCCATATCGGTGAGCGGGATGTCGGCCGGACGGGCCTCGGCCAAAGGTCCATTACCTTCGAACACGACAAGCTCAGGTACGAAGCGGTCGCGGGCAAGCGCCTTGGCCAGGGTCAGAACGACGCGCTCGGAACCACCGGCGGCAAAGGATGGCAGGACGAAGGCGACGCGCTTCGTCATGGCGCGCGCGTTACGCGGGCTCGACCCGCATGACGGTGGAGCCCCAGGATAGGCCCACGCCAAAGCCGCACAAGAGTACGGTCTTGCCGGCAAGCGCTCCGATGCCGCCGACGCTGTCGAGCACGATAGGCAGGGTGGAGGAGACCGTGTTCGCAACATCGGCGATACACATCGGCACCTTTTCGGACGGCAGTTCCAATTCCTGGATCAAGGCGCGCACCATATGGCCGCTCGCCTGATGGAAGATGAACAGGTCGACATCATCGCGGGTCAGGCCGTTCGCGGCGAGGCAACGATCGACATCGGCGGGCACCCGCTTGATCATGAACTTGAGGATGGCGCGGCCATTCATATACAGCGCGCCCGGTCCGCTCACGGGTTGGTCCGGATTACGGCTGCCGCCACCGCGCACGATCAGGTCGTCGGCGCCGCTGCCGTCCGAGCCGAAGGTGAAGTTGCCGAGCTTGCCGGGACCGTCCTCGCTCAACAAGGTCGCTGCGGCACCGTCGCCGAACAGCGGCACGGTCTTGCGGTCTCCCGGATCCATCACCTTGCTATAGCCGTCGG